>JAITFV010000168.1 GCA_031281115.1 Oscillospiraceae bacterium
AAAGTCTACTGCTTTTAAAGTAAAATAATTACTCCTCTGCTATAATATAGTTTTCCTACATTATATCAGAGGAGTTGTGTGCAATGCAATGAAAAGTTTATCTGCGCAGCATCGGCAAAACATTCTGCTGTGCATTACGGGCGAAGTTGTATTCGTTCGTTGCGTCCCATTGCACGCTCCACGTCATCAAACCGCCGAGGCAGCTGTACGGACACTGGCAGATTTCAAAGTCGCCGCGGAAGCCTGTTGTGAGCCTGCGGAAAGCTTCGTTAATCTGTGTGTTTGTAAGGAAGCCGTTATAGGCGGCGCGTGGTGTTGCGGGCAGCCCTACAGAAACTTTGTTCGGCGGCAAGCCCGGGTAATAAACGCCTGTATCGGCAATCCTGAAGCCGCGAATAACCGCCTCGGTCAAATAGACAATGAAATCCACCGTCCCCGATTCATACGGACGGAAGCCGAGCCCGAACATTGAGCCACTGTTGTAATACTGCATATGTATTCTTGTGATGCGGTTTCCAAAGTGCAGAATTATAGGCATATAATTCCCCCAGTGACCGCCGTAGCGCGCGATTGCGCCCACTAAGTTCAGCGTTTCGGGCGCCATCGTGAGCATGAAGCCTCGCGGGAACGAGTGCATAACCGCATCAATACCGTCGATTACGCCTTTAACAGTACCGGTGGGATTCCACGGGTTTCCGGAAACCATCATACCGTCCTCAACGTCAATATCAACGCCGTCTAATCCCAAATCGCGGCAGATTTCGTAAAGGCTGTCGGCAAAACGCCTTACCTTTGCGGGAGTATCGAGTGTTACGGTTACGCCGCCACCGCCGACCGAAACGAGAACTTTTTGTCCGCGGTTTTGCAAGGTGCGAACGCAGTTTCTTGTGGGAATATCGGGACCCGCCCACCTGCAAACCCCTTGGGCATCAGGCGCGACGAAAGCAAGAATTACTTCGGTATACATGGCCGGCACGGAGGTAAGCGGAACTCTGGCGCGTCCGGGCAGGTTCCATGTCTGCCAGTAACCCGAAAGTACAGGTTTCATATAAAATCATCTCCTTATGTAAAAATAGTATTACATTATATGCAGAGCGCGAAAAACTGCCCCGCTTCAAAGTAGGGCAGTTAATACTGTTATCCATTTAAGAAATGGATATACTCGATTAACTTAAAATTCTATAAATTTTAAGTTAATCGGGATTGCGCTGTCTGTGGACAGCGCCCGCAAACCGCAGTTTGCGGAAACCCCTTTAATTTTAAAATATTATATATTTTAAAGTTAAAGGACTATAACAGGGTTCCGCGCTGTCATAGCAGCGCAATCCCTTAGTATAATTTGTAGAATTTCTCGGATTTATTTTGCTTGTTTATTAATTCATAGCTCAACAAGGCATTATATGTTAAACCATTTTCGTTTTATTTCCGCTTGAAATTTTCACGTTTGTGTGTTATAATTCATTTAATATACAAAATTCGCGAAAGGATTTACATATAATGAGTACAAGGAACAATGAAAATATTGAAATTATGCCCGCTCTTCCGATGCGCGGGCTGGTAGTTTTTCCCGGAATGGTTCTGCATTTTGATGTGGGCAGGGATAAATCTGTTCACGCTTTAAAAACCGCTGCTGCCGGAAACAGGAAAATTTTTCTTGTGGCTCAGCGGGATTCAGCCGTACCCGACCCGCTGTTTGACGAAATTTATAAAATCGGCGTAATTGCTGAAATTCGGCAGATTCTCCGCACACCCGACAACACCACGCGAGTCTTAGTCGAAGGGCTGACGAAGGCGCGTATACTCAAATTTCGGGGAACCGAGCCGTTTATTGAATGTGAGGTTACGTCGATAGAGCAGCGTAATGCTGCTATGTCAGCTGACCAGGCGACCGCGCTGCTTCGGGTTTTAAACGAAACGTTCAGGGAATACAGCAGTCTCGCGCCGAAAATGCCGCCGGAATTGTACGAAAATATTATCACCGAAAAGAGTTTGCCGCACTTATTTGATAAAATCGTTTTCAATATCTATCTGAAGGTGGAAGACAAGCAGAAACTCCTTGAAATCAGCAGCTTAAAAAGGCGTATAGAATCGCTGATTACAGTGCTTGAAAATGAAGCCGACGTGATGGAACTTGAAATAGATATTCATGACCGCGTGAAAGACGCGCTCGACAAAAACCAGCGCGAGTATTACCTGCGCGAGCAAATGAGAATCTTATCAAAACAGCTTGGACAGGGCGAGGATTTACAGGAAGAAGCCGACGATTACATAGACGAAATAGAAAAACTCGGATTTGAAGCGGATATAGAAGAAAAACTTATTAAAGAAGCAGAGCGGTTATATAAACTATCAATTCACTCGCAGGAAGCGGGCGTCGTCCGCAGCTACCTTGACACGGTGCTTGATATGCCGTGGAAGAAGCTTACGAAAGACAAAACTGATATTTATAAAGCGGGCGTTCAGCTCGACAAAGACCATTACGGACTTAAAAAGGTTAAGGAGCGTATTCTCGAATTATTCGCAGTTCGCACACTCAACCCCGACTTAAAAGGGCAGATTATTTGCTTAGTGGGACCGCCGGGCGTTGGTAAAACCTCGGTCGGAAAATCAATTGCGAAGTCTTTAGGAAGAAAATACGCGCGTATTTCCCTCGGCGGCGTACGCGATGAAGCTGAAATCCGCGGTCACAGAAAAACCTACATAGGTTCAATGCCCGGACGTATAGTCAATGCCGTGAAGCAGGCGAAATCCATGAATCCGCTGATTCTGCTTGATGAAATAGACAAGCTCGGCAGCGACTACAAAGGCGACCCATCTTCGGCTCTGCTTGAGGTTTTGGATGTGGAGCAGAACAGTAAGTTCATCGACCATTATCTTGAGATTCCGCTTGATTTAAGCCGCGTACTTTTCGTGACGACGGCGAATACTACGGATACGATTCCCGCGCCACTGCTCGACCGTATGGAAGTTATTGAGCTCGGGAGCTATACTCGCGAAGAGAAGTTTAATATAGCGAGGAAGCATCTGATTCCGAAACAGCTGAAAAAGCACGGCGAAAAAGCCTCAATGCTTAAAATACGTGACAGCGCGGTTTATGCTGTAATTGATTTTTACACGCGTGAGGCGGGGGTGCGAAAATTAGAGCAGCGTATTGCGGCGATTTGCAGAAAAGCGGCAAAGAAGCTTGTCACGGGTGAAGCGAGCGTCACCGTCACGGATAAGAACCTTAAAGATTTCTTAGGCGTAAAAAGATACACGCCGGATATACTTCTCAAGCAAGATGAAATAGGCACTGTGAACGGCTTAGCATGGACATCGGTTGGCGGCGTACTTATGCCGCTTGAAGTTGCAACGATGGAGGGTACAGGCAAAATTGAAATCACGGGCTGCCTCGGCGAGGTTATGACCGAATCATCGAAAATAGCCGTGAGCCTTGTACGGGTGCTTGCGCCGCGCTACGGGATTAATCCCGATTTTTACAAAGACTTAGACCTGCACATTCATGCACCCGAGGGTGCAGTCCCGAAAGATGGGCCGTCAGCGGGAATCACGATGGTGACTGCGCTTGTGTCGGCGTTATCCGGGATTGCAGTTCGGCGCGATGTGGCGATGACGGGTGAGATTACGCTGCACGGCAGGGTCCTACCAATCGGCGGCTTAAAAGAAAAAACAATGGCGGCGTATAAAGCAGGAATAAAAACTGTTATAATCCCGATTGAAAATGAGCCGGATATTGAAGAGCTTGACGATGTCATTAAAAGCAATCTGAAATTCGTAACCGCGGAGAACATAAGCACAGTTTTGGAAACCGCGCTCGTGAAAACTAACATTGCGCCTTATAAAAAGCCGGATACGAAGTTAGAAGCAGATGTAATTCCGCTAACTGACAGCGAAGGCAAAGCAGCGGTTAAAATTGATTAAACCAAGAAGCCCCGATTTTAAAAGTCGGGGTTTCTTGGTTTAGAGTATATCAAGCATTACTGCAAGTAACGATTAATAATTTTTATCAACAGCTCGTTCAGCTTTTCGACGTCGTAGTCGCCGATTGTCGGTTCAACGTGCCGCCCTGTGCTGATTCCGGAGTGTCCGGTAACAAAGGTGTAAGTTCCGCCGGTAGTCATTGCAAGAGTTCGCATGAGGAATTCAGTTTCTGTGCAGCCATCGCTCGCAAGCAGCGGTATGATTCGGATTCCTTTTTCTGCCGCTTCAAGTGCAAGGCGAGACATTGCAGGAACTGTTGTTTGGTTGTGATGCGGGGGTGCGTCAAGCACTATAAACATCAGCTTCACAGAGTCGTCTAACCATGTATGCTCGTGAATAGCGTTCTGAAGCGCGGCATCTACAGCCTCGGGGCGGTCACCGCCGCCTGCTGCGTTCTGTGCGTTAAGGTTCCTGACCTGCGCGGCTATGTCGGTAGAAAAAGTGAAAGGACGGACAACATATTCATCGCCTATATCGCGGTAGAAATTAACGCTTAACCGAATCGGCAAATTCGCATTATTGCTGCTTACAGAATTAATAACATAATCAATTTCAGCTTGCAAATAATGCAGCTCGTCACCCATAGAACCCGTGGTATCAATCACAAACATCAAGTCTAATTTCAGCTCCGCGGGGCTTTTCGCACCCTTGAATATGAAAACATTTTCGGCAGCTGCGTGAGCAGTTTGCGTTTCGCCGTTTGCAGTGACAGTAAATGTTGTCGGTGAGTTGAATTCAAGAAGGGGATTTAATGCGCGGAAAACATAGGCTATGCCTTCATGGTTGGTGATTGCTTTGAATCCTGTAATGCTTACCTCTGCGCCGCGAATCGGGTTGCCGTTCTCGTCAGTGACTTTAACAATATACCTCCTTGTCGGGTGTAATTGCCAGTGAGTGGTAAAACCACGGAATTCATGGTTCTGTCCCATAAGATTTACCCAGAAATCCCAATTGTTATTGTCGTTCCATTCGCCTGCCGTCATCAGTCCCGCCTGCACCTGAATGCTGACGGATTGAGATTGCGCTGCGATAGAATATTCGCCGGATATATCACCGAAAAATTCAGCAGACGGCATATCGCCGGAAAACATAACATCAGTTTCTGCAGCCAATATCGGCGAAACTGTGCTTAAAACCCCGCCTCCGCTCGGGCTCTCGTCATCAGTGACAGAACGCGCTGCTGCCATATCGGCGGTGAGTGCGGTTTCGCGTTCGGATTCGCGGGCAACTGCAGGCGTTTCTGCAGGGGAAGCAGGCGGCTCGGAGTATACAATATCACCGCCGCTGCCGGCGATGTAAGTATCCTCATAACCGGACTCAGGCTCGGGGGCAGCAGCTTCATTATTCGAGGTAAAATCTGCTTCTGCAGGTGCAGGGAAGCCGAGTTCCGGCAGGTCAGAATTCTCCTCTGTGCCTTGGTTCTCGCCCGAGGCGCACGCGCTGATTAAAAGCGCGAAAATAAGTAAAAAGCAAGTAAATAATTTTTTCATGATGAACTCCTTTCAAAATATCCTGTTATTCATAAAACAACGCTCGAAATATAAAAGTTGCAAATTTCAAAAAAATATGGTAAAATAATTGCAGGGGTGATTTTTATACCGGACGGGTGTGCTTCTTATACTGTTATCCATTTAAGAGATGGATAACAGGGTTCCGCGCTGTCGCAGCAGCGCCATCCCTAAAATCCAATAAACCGGCTTATTTGAGATGAGGAAAATATGCGTGCAGTAATTATCAGTGGCGGAGAAATAAGCGATTACGACTATATAAAAAGCCGGATTATGCAATTCTGCGCAGATATTATAATCTGCGCAGACAGCGGATATAATCACGCTGTTAAGATGGAGCTTGCGGTTAATCTTATCGCCGGAGACTTCGATTCAATCGGCAAAATTCCCGAAAATATAGAAACCGCCCGCTATCCGTCTGAAAAAAATCAAACCGATACGGAAATCGCACTTTCTCACGCAAGGGAAGCAGGCGCGCAGGAGTTTTTAATCGTCGGCGCAACCGGAACCCGCACAGACCATATGCTTACGAATATTTTCATGCTTAAAAACTGCCTTGAATGCGGGGAAAGAGCAGCAATTATTGACGAACACAACAGAATCAGGATAACTGATTCAAAGCTTGAAATTAAAGATAAAAAAGACAGTATTATCTCACTTGTACCGCTCACGGATTGCATCGGCGTAACAACAGAAGGGCTTAAATATCCGCTAAAAAGCGCCGAGTTAAAACTCGGCGAGGGGTTCGGCGTCAGCAATGTTATGATAGGTGACAAAGCATTGGTATTAGTTGATAAAGGTATAATGCTTGTGATTGAAGCGCGGGATTGACAAGGTAGTAGGTTTATGATACAATTGTAAAAAAGGATTGTTGATTCAACCGGGAGCGTAACTTAAACTCGGTTACATTCCCAAAACCATAAAGCAAAAACCAGGAAGAAAAATATTACAAATACAGTCATAGACTGCATATTCGGGGCATTAGCTCAGTTGGGAGAGTATCTGACTGGCAGTCAGAGGGTCGTCGGTTCGAGCCCGATATGCTCCACCATCAAGAAACGTCTTTATTGATACAATAGAGACGGTGACGAAAAGCCCTTGATTTCAAGGGCTTTTCCGATTGTCAGAGGATAAATCCGCTCGTTTTAGGGGCGGTTTCTTTGTGCCTTGTCCGTTGAAACCTTATTTTTTTTCGCCGATCGGTTTCAAAATCTGCTGTGTACAAATTGAGGAAACGTGAAAAAGTATAGCCTTTCGTGAAAAGGTGTAACCGCTCGGTTTCATTTTTACTTATCGTGAAATAGTGTAACCGTTCCCATTTGAAAATCTGACCTTTCGTGAAATGATGTAACCGCAAAGAAAAACGCCCTGCATGGCGGCTCTATCGAACCATCCGCACAGGGCGTTTCCGTATCGTTAAATTTCCGTCTCGATAACCGTGCCGTCCTTGAAAGTGAAAGCGGCGGTCGTTTCGTTCACCGTCACCGAATCCACCGTGGCGTACCACAGCCGCTCGTCAAACTCAGTCAACGCTCCGCTGCACTCTCCGAGTTCAGCGATGAACCGGGTAATGGCTTCACGTTTTGCGTTTCGGCTTTGTTTTTCGTCATTGACATTGTTAATACGTTATTTATCTGTTTCACCTCCCTCCGGACGCTTGGTGCCGTAAGCGCTTATTAGTCCGAGTAATATTTCGCTCTGATGCTTGTCCGCCACGGAAAGTAACTCTGTAAGTACCCGCTGCTGTTCTTTGCTGAACAAGTTTTTATGTGGGTGCCGCCAATCCATGAGCGTAACGCCGCCGCAGTTTCCTTGTTGGGTAACAATGGGATAATCCAAAGAAAGAGAATCAATGTCGCGGTAGACAGTATTTTTTGATACGCCCAGTTCCATTGCAAGACGCGGGACGGTTTCGTTTTTGCGCCCCATCAATATGCGGATTATCTCAGCCTGTCTCTCGCGGACATTCATTCTTGGCACCCCCTTTCCGTGCGGTCTTCTTTAATGGTAAAACTCAAACTACCCATAACCTGATGAGTTTGAAAAAGCTTTTGAAAATTATTTTTTCAACCCTCAGTTTGCCTTGATACTATCTGCAATCGCCTTTTTCGTGTTTGCATAGCTATGCGTGAATACTGCGAACGCAAATTTACTGTTGACATTTTCGATTAAATGTTGTACACTTAGCAAATAGGACTAACCTCGCTAACTGCTTGTCCTATGATTTGAGTATATTTATTTGGCTTGTCTGCTTCGGTACAAAAGGGTACAAGTCGATACAAAACGGTATAAACTGCGGGAAGGGAGGGTGTTATGTTGTTCAGTGAGTTCGTTCAGACTTTGTATCCGCTGCTCGGCGGCGGGATGAATGTCGGTGCGTTTGTTGCCGAGTTAGTCGATAATTTTATGGAAAACCCGGCAAGCAAAGCTGATGACGTGAAAGCCGCTAACGGAGAATACAACCCCTTTGCCAAATTGCAGGAAGCAACGTTAAAGCAGTATTACAACGGCAACAGTCAGATTTCACAAAAGAATGCGGCAGCTATCTTGGGGCGAATGGATAAAGCCAAATTCGCCGCTTTTGTTTATGAATTTTCACCCGATGCCCTAAGTACGCTTTGTGATGATTTGAAAAAATACGGTGTGATGCCAACATCGTTAAATGTAGGCGAAGTTTGCGGAGACCTTTTCGAGGGGGCGTTGCGCCAATTTGCGGTAAATAAAAAAATGCCGACACAAGTCGGCAAGGAAGAAATTTCAAATGAATTAGGCATATTCCCGGATGGTCGCGTTCCTATGGAAACCGTATATTTAATGAATGGTCGCTTGCATATAGGCGAAACTTCAATAAAACTCTCGGACAAGCTGCGCCGCCTACAGAGATTACAAGCAAGGAAAAGGGCTACATACCAAAACTATATGAGGCATACACAGATGCCGAAACCCCTAATGCGGTAACGCCGGATAACCTTGCATCATATCCGAAATACAATCGAAATTTAACGGAGCAGAGAACAAACTTTTTTAACGCCCTCTATGTCATTGAGGAAGTGCGCAGTAAATTCGGTAAAGAATGGGCGGGGCAGATTGAGTTTCTGAAACAAGAAGCGTATGACGGTGTCAGCGATATTTATTTCTCCGATGATCACAAACACGGTTACGCGAGATTAAACGCCGTATTGACACAAGCCGTAAATACGCCGATAAAAAAAATCGCTGCTTGCCAACATACGAAACCTTGTCGGCAACAGCGAAAAGAAAGGTGTTTGTCATATCCTCGTCAGCGAGGGAAAGATAAAATCATGGGTGAACATATATGATGAATAGCGTTCTCGACACTTCCTTTGAAATGTCTCTTCGGATTTTACTATTACTTGCGGTTTCGCCAAACGCGATGACTGTTGATATGCTTGCCCTTGCAGACACGCTTTCTGTTTATGGCGCGAATTTCGGATTAACGGCCGAAAATCTGCACGGCGAGAGCGCGTATGTTTTAGATGAATACGACACCCGCCGTGAATTATCAAAAGAAGCTGTAAAATCCCTTGCTTTGCGTGAATTGTTAGAAGTGGATAAAAGCGAAGAGGGATTCCGTTATAGAATAACCGCAAACGGCAAGCAATTTATAAACAGCAATGTTTCCGAGTATGCCAATGAATATCGTTTGGCGGCACAATCAACGATAAACTTCATACAAAATAAAACGGAACGTGAACTCTTCCGTCATATGAGCAAACGGTTCTCAGTAAACGGGGAGGAGGATAACCGGAATGGCTGATTTTTACATTAAAAGGCTCACCGCTTTCGGAAAAGGCAAGGACAATGCGGTTATCGATTTTACTCCCGGATTAAACATTATTCACGGAATCTCCGACACGGGTAAATCTTGCATTTTACTGAGTATCGACTATATCTTCGGCGGCAAAATCCGACCGTTCAATAAGGAGCTAACCGGCTACGACCGTGTCCGAATTGATGTGCAAACAAAAGACGGATTGGTATCCTTCGAGAGGCAGTTAGGCAAGAATATCATAAAAGTGGAAAGCGAAGACCCTAATATCGAATCCGCCGACTATGATCGTGATCACAAAGACGATTCCGGGCGCGATGCTATCAGCGAAGTGTTACTGCGCCTTATTGAAATTGAAGAAGAGCACCGCATACTCTACAACAAAGATTATGTTAAGAAACGCCTCACTTGGCGATCATTTTCTCATATGTTTATAATAAATGAGGAAGAAGTTTATACCAAACAATCAATAATGCTTCCTAAGACTGAATCAAACACAACTTATTTTTTGTCTGCGTTATGGTTTTTGCTTACGGGAAACGATTTCGCCGGACTTGATGAACGTGAAGAAAAGCGCATAAGAAAGGCAAAAAAAGACGAGATTATCAAGCGCATCAAAACCGACATAACGAAATACGCTGATAAAAAAACCGCGTTAGAGGGGAGCCTTAAGCTACTCGGTCAGAGCGATATATTACAAAAAGCGCAGGCGATGATTTCAGATTTGAATGCTGTCAGAGAACAGATTAACAACGCCAACGACCGCGGACGGTTTCTTTTGAGCGGCATAATGGAAGCGCGGCAAGCCATAACCGATTGTGACATGAATCTGAACCGTTTTAGGGCGTTGCATAAAAACTTGGTCACTGATATGAAAAGGCTCTCAATGATAGCCGATGGGAAGGCACAGCTTGACGAATCCGTACCCTATGTTGACGAATGCCCAATTTGCGGCGGTCATGTCACGGAGCAGGACGCGGAGGATATCATCGAAGCGGCAAACGGTGATTTGAAACGGATTATCTCAAATATGCGCGGTTTGGATGAGACCATAAACGAACAGGAAAGTATGCGTATTGCCGCTGATAATGAACTTGTTTCGCTTGAAAAAGACAAAGCGGAGATTGACCGCTTAGTTGCGGAGCGTCTGCGCCCGCAAGAATTCAAGTTAGAAGAAACCTTGAAAAATTATCGTGCCGTATCGCAGCTCCAAGCGGAAATAGAACTGATAGGCAGTTTGACTGTGGAATGCGAACAAGAACTTTTTGACTATGAACACGGTGACGAACCTACCGCCGACTACCGTGTCAAGGAGCATTATAAAAGCGATGAAGAATTTAAACGCAAGATAAATGAATGCATCCATGAAGCGTTTGAAAAATGTAAATATGAAAATCTGTCATCTTCGATTTTTTCGATTGACAAATTCGAGGTGTTTATTAACGGAAAGGAAAAATCGACCTCGCATGGTCAAGGTCACCGAGCGTTTATAAACACAGTCCTTGCTTTGGCTTTCCGTAAATATTTACAGGATAACGCGGTTTACAAGACAGGCTTATTCTTAGTAGATTCACCGTTGCAATCATTAAAACAAGGGGTTGAGGATTTTGCGGACGATAGCATGAAGGCGGGATTGTTCCGTTATCTGCTCGAAGGGCAAGATGTGGGACAAGCAATCGTAATCGAAAACGATATACCCGAATTGGATTATGAAAGCTATGGCGTAACGCCAATTGAATTCACAGGCGGTAAAAAACCCGGACGGTATGGCTTTTTATACTTGGACGGTCAATTTTAGGGAGGAACACCGAATGAAAATGACTATTAGTTATATGAAACTGTGGCATCTGCTGCTTGATAGGCATATGACAAAACTGGACTTGAAAAAGCTCTCCGGCGTAAGCACTGCCTCGATAGCCAAGCTCGGCAAAGGCGAAAACATCCAAACGGATGTGCTGCTGAAAATTTGTAATGCTTTGGAAGTCGGCATACACGAAATTATGGAAACGGTGGAATCGGTGCCGAAGAGCGAAAGTGAGAATTAAGGGGAATAACAAATGGCTATGATAAAATCTTGAAGTACCGGAAGGAGAACCGAATCATGGGAACGAAAAAACCTAAAAACACAGAACTTGCCGTGACGGAAACGGCAACAATTGACGAAACTGCTCTTTTTGAGCGTGTATCGGCGATTATTGAAAACAGAAAGTATCGCGCGCAAGCCGCCGCGAACAGCGAGGCTACGCTTATGTTTTGGGAAATCGGACATCATGTCAATTCGGTTATCCTTGACAACAAGAGAGCAGCTTATGGAAAACAGATTGTGGCGACGCTGTCGCTGCAATTAGAAGAAAAATATGGAAGCTCATACGAAGTGAAGAATCTTCGGCGGATGCTCCAGTTTGCCGAGAGATTTTCCGATTTTGAAATTGTCGTTCCACTGGCACGACAATTGAGCTGGTCTCATTTCATTGCTCTTTTGCCGCTAAAATCCGATGACGCTTTCATGTTTTACGCAAATGACGCTATGGCACGAAATTTAGGCAAACGTGAATTACGTAAACAAATTTCCCGCAAAGCGTATGAACGCCGTGAAATTGCTAATGCGAATTTATCGAAAACATCCAATGTTCCGTTTAATATGTTCAAAGACCCATATTTGCTGGATATGTTTGACTTAAAAGATAGCTACCACGAAGCCGACCTACGCAAAGCCATTGTGGGGGACATCAAACAGTTTATACTCGAATTCGGACATGGCTTTGCTTTTATCGATGAAGAAGTCCGTATGACAATGGACGGTGACGATTTTCGGCTCGACCTTCTCTTTTACAACCGTGAGTTGAAACGTCTTGTTGCAGTTGAGTTAAAACTTGGGAAGTTCAAACCAATCTACAAAGGACAAATGGAGTATATGCTGGCTGACTTAGACCGTTTCCTCGTTAAACAAGAGTTCAAGACTAAGGAATTAACGGAGAGTATACTTCTTAAATGGTTTCAGGCAATGGATGTTACGCCTCGCACTAAGCAGCGAAAAGTTTCGGCAACGCGGATGTTCATAAAGTATCTTTCTTCTTTAGGAATAGAGGCTTTTGTTCCCGAATTCCCCAAAAGCTCCGATTATTATGTACCATATATTTTTTCGGATGACGAGTTTGCGCGGATTATTGCTGTCGCTGACAATTGGGGTCGAAAGAGAAGTGGTTTCAAATATCGAATCGCTCAGCAGATGCCTCTTTTGTTAAGAATTCTCTATGGTTGCGGTTTGCGCTTACAGGAAGCATTATCTTTACAATGGAGTGATGTTAATTTTAACCAAGGCACACTTTTTATTAAGCACGCTAAGTATGATAAACAACGAATAATTCCGATGAGCAATACGCTGACCAAGATATTTGAATTATATCGCTATTCAGGATTATGCGCTCCCGGTGATTATGATTATCTTTTTAGCAAAAACGGAAGCGATCCGGCTTCAAAAAGCCGTGTTGAGCACATTTTTATTGTAATCCTAAAAGATGCCGGCATCGAATATTTCAAAGCAAAGGAAAAGGAAAGAGGCCCGTGCCTGCATTGTTTACGACACCTTTTCGCTTTTCATTCGTTCTCTCAAGCCGAATCAATGGGAATACCTTTTAATGATTCAGTTCCGTACTTGTCAACTTATTTAGGACATAGTAACATTTTAGGAACGGACAAATACTTGAATTTTAGCCATGAAATGTATACAGACGCACACGATGCCATTAACAATTACACGAAAGGTGTGTTTCCGAAGGCGGTGACAGAATGAAAAAGTCTCTGCCTGTTGTAAATGTATTGACGGACTTCTTTAATCTGTACCTGCCAACTGCGAAGGGGTTAAGTCATAATACAATAACATCATATGAATATGCGTTTCAACTGCTGTTTGAGTATGTGAATGACGAGAAACAGATTCCACCTGAATCTGTTTCTTTTCAATCTCTAAGCAACGGCACGGTTTTAGATTATTTAAACTGGTTAGAAACTAATCGCCAATGCAGCACAAGAACACGCAATCAGCGATTGGCAGCTATTTCATCGTTTGCCAAGTACGCTATGAAACAAAAATTTTCCGAGGCACTGACTTTTGGGTCAGAGGTTATCAATATACCAAAGAAAAAAGTTCCGAAAAATGATGATGTCGTATATTTTACAATTAAGGAAATAGAGATAATTCTTGGTCTGCCGAATAACTTAACCAAAATCGGAAATCGCGATATGGTATTGTTAAGCGTTTTGTATGCCAGCGGTGCCAGAGCGCAGGAATTATGCGATCTTACTGTAAATGACATTCATTTTGGTGAAAAAACATCGCTTCGTCTTGTTGGTAAAGGCAATAAATCAAGAAGTGTCATTATTACTGACGAATGTGCAGAATTGCTGAAAAGTTATTTGCAGAACAGCCCTATGACGACATCTCAAATGAAAAGCAGAGCTTCACATATTTTTTCCAGTCAAACACATGAACACATGACAGTATCCTGCGTTGAGGGCATTGTCAAGAAATATATGACAATAGCTAAAGCTGCACATCCCAAATTATTCAAATGCAAAAGCTATTCGCCGCACAGTTTTAGGCACTCTATCGCTGTTCATATGCTTGAAAGCGATATTCCTCTTCCTGTGATAAAGAACTTTCTCGGACACGCATCAATTCAAAGTACCTTAGTTTATGCTAAAGTTACGCCTGAATTGGCGAACAAGTATCTTCGTGAGAAAGGTTTTGGTGCATCCCTGCCGAAAAATTCTGAAACGACAACACCCCGAACAACGCTTCTGCCGTTCTTAGATAAAATATCGAAGCGTAACCGTAGTGGATAATATTATCCAAGAAACTTTTCCTCTATCGCCGCAATATCAAGTCGCACAGCAAGTTTCTCGGATATTAAATCTTCTGGGATAACCTACATTTGATGCATATTTAAAGGCTTACACAGGAGATAGCATTGAAGTCGCTCGTATTTCTCGCAAGGGCAATAGTATCGAAAATCCTAAACTCAGCCTCATCATCGCTTGCCAACCCAAGACCGCGATGGAGATGATTCAAAATAAAACTTTCCGTGATAAAGGGCTTCCGGCTCGATTCCTTTTCGCCAATTGTCGTTCGCTGGTCGGTATGAAATCTATTGCTCATTGTGTAGCACATAAATCGGGAAGGGTGAATATACACCCCAAGAATTATCATAAGGAACTCGACAAAATTAGACCGTACTTGTATGGTTCGAACGGAATACAGATTCCGTGGCGTAAAATTATTGTCATCGGTGCTGCTGTTATAGCATTACTTGCATTAACATTCGTCGGTTATAAATTCTTCTTTGCCGATAATGGTGTGGACGATAACGGCGATTACGTCCCTGCCGCAGGATATTCCACAGAAGAGCGTGAACGCCGTGGATATGACGAGTAAGCAATTGATTTCACATCGCCTACCACAACACCTGACGGAAACGATTCACTGCCTGTAGGCGCAGACAATAATAACCCGATCTCAACACCCGACTATGACGAAACAAACGATGATGCAGTGACTAACGGTGGTGAAGATATAACAAGCCCCGTTGCAACCAACTCTACCGACAATGAACCAAAAGACGATAATACCGCCGCTAACGATTGAGACCGACAACGAATATAAAGAGAGAGGACGGCTCTTTAACGACTTATCTCGGAAACGCTACAGATTAAAAGCAAATACGAACCGATTTGTTTGGAAAGGGGTGTAGCTCATGAACTTCACAATACTATTCATCGTAGTTGAATACATCGTCATCACATACATATTCGGCTTGCTCTACAAATTGGTAGGAGCGAAAAACTCGAAATACATCCAACGTAATTTTGGATGGGGTGGATACTGTGTTTTAGGGACTGTCGGGGTTACATTCCACGAGCTGGCTCATCTTATCACGGCAGTTATATTCCGACACAAAATTAACGACGTCCGTCTGTTCAGACCGATTCAAGGCAAAGTAGACGGCACTCTTGGATATGTAAAACATTCTTGGAATAGCAGGAGTATTTATCAGAAAATCGGCAATTTTTTTATAGGAACATCTCCCATGTTTTTTGGTGCAGGATTGCTGTTCTTACTCTTGCGGATTGCTTATCCAACGGCATTCGCAGAGGTTACCGCTCTGAGCGAAATACCATCAGCACTCGGCACAGCATTTGGTGGGATGTTCTCTTCAGAATATCTGCTGACATGGTGGACTCCGATTATAGCGATAACAGCAATTTTTATCTGCCCTCATATGGATATGAGTTGGCCGGACATCAAAGGAGCGACTTCTGGTGCGATAACACTGACAATTGTCGCTGCACTGCTATCGCTTGTTTCTGTAATAATGCCCATTGGTGTAATGGCAATGATTCAAAGTGCGATGAACACATTTGTTACCTATTACATTTATGCACTCGTTTTAGGGTTGATTATGAGTATTATAATGACCGTTTGTTTTTGTTTGATGTTGTTTATCAGGGGAAGAGGTTTGTGATAATTTCACATTTTAGAAAACAAACAATTTGCAATTTGTGCTTGAAGTTTTGATACAAATGGTTTGCATTGGATTTATTATCTTTCGTGAAAAGATGTAACCGTTTGAAACCGCCCTGCTTGAAAAACAACCTATCGTGAAAAAGTGTAACCGCACGGTTTCAAAATTTGAAACCGCTTAACCTTTCGAGAAATTGTATCAATAGAGAGGTAGTAAGACACAGGAGAGTTATACGAACCACTCAGGGGAGTTTATACGAACCACCTTGAGGGCGCGGTCATATATCTTACCGCCGACGGTTTTGTATTACTCAGTCCGC
>JAITFV010000317.1 GCA_031281115.1 Oscillospiraceae bacterium
AATCTAAATTTTCGCTCGCTACGCGGCGAGTTGCGGTTTCACCGCAACCATAGTCGTTTTAAACGACTATGTAATGATTTTATTTTTTGCTGTGTTCTATGAAATACTTCCCGAACTCAACATCAACAGTTTTAATATGCCTGACTATCCATCCTATGATGGAATTACTCAAGCTTAGCGTAAACGCAGGCGAAACACCGTTGGTATTAAACTCATTTTTAAGTTTTTGGAATTCAAAAATGTATTGCTGGTGGAGCTTCTTATGGCTTTCAAACTTCGGGTAACCGCTTGCTTTCTGTAATGCTTCCTCGTCATTAAAGTGTTTAATGATATACTCGCCGAGCAAATTAAGAGTTTTCTGAGTTTCTTCCTTTGACAGCGATTTCATTCCCATCGAAGTAACATTATTAATCCTGTTGACAAGCTCCATATGCTGTTCATCTATTTTACTTACCCCGGTTTTCATATCATTAGAAATTGTAATCATGCTGACTCTCCTTATAATTTATACAAAAGCATTAAACTTGCAAAGCTGTGAGCAGATTCCGCATCCTACGCAGAGCGTATGGTTTACAACTGCCTTTTTGTCTTTCATGGTGAGCGCGGGACAGCCGACTTTCATGCAAATCTTACAGCCTGTGCATTTATCTGCATCGCATTTAAGCGGCGGATTATGCTTTACGCCTTTAGTCAGCGCACAAGGTTTGCGGAAAATAATCACTGCCGGCTCTTCGAGCGCGAGGTATTCTTTTACAGCGCTTTCGATTTCCGCCAAGCTGTCACAGCCGAGAGTTTTAACTTTTTTGATTCCGGTTGACAAAACAAGCTTTTCAAAGTCAACTTCAGGAGCGGGGTCATCGTAAATATCAAGTCCGTTTCCGGGGTGGTTCTGGCCGCCGGTCATGCCTGTAGTTCTGTTGTCAAGAAGGAGGGTTAAAGTATTGCTTTGATTGTAAGCAATGTCAATAAGGCTTGTAATGCCGTTATGGACAAAGGTCGAGTCACCCATAAGACCGACTGTCTTGTCAGCGTAATCGGGTCGTGCCTTTACGAAACCGTGCGCCATACTTATGCCCGCGCCCATGCAGATTTGAAAGTCCATCGCTGATAAAGGCGGTGTCGCCGCTAAAGTATAACAGCCTATGTCACCGCTTACTACCACGCCGAGCTTATTAAGCACCGTGAACACACCTCTGTGCGAGCAGCCTGCACAAAGCACGGGAGGGCGTACCGGAATCGCTTCAGGGAATTCCTTGAATTTGGGTTTAATTCCGAGGACTGCTTCTTTGATGATATTCTGCGAGTATTCACCGAGAAGCGAGAAAACAGGCGCGTGTTTGCCGTTTTGCATTTTACCTATGGGGTCTAAGCCTATCACGCGGCAGTGAGTTTCAATCACGGGGTCTAATTCTTCCACAACATAGAGTTTCTTTACTTTCGCAGCGAAGTCTAAGATTTTTTTAACCGGAAGCGGATGAACTATACCGAGTTTAAGATAACTTGCGTTGTCGCCGAGAGCTTCCTTTGCGTATTGATACGCAACACCGGATGAAATTATACCGATTTCGCCGTCACCGTTTATTTCAACAGAATTGAGCGGCGAGGTCTCGGCGTATGCGATTAATTTTTGCAGACGTTCTTCTACCAAAACGTGCTTCGCTCTCGCGAAGAGCGGCATCATTACGTATTTATGCAAATCTTTTTTATATTCGCCTTTGTTTTTTTCAACGCGCTCGCTTTTTTCGATAATCCCCTGCGAATGACAGGTCCTCGTGGTCATATGAATAAGCACGGGCGTGTCGAACTCTTCGGATATATCGAACGCTAATTTTGTATATTCAAGGCACTCTTTAGAATCCGACGGCTCTAACATCGGAACCTTCGCGCCGATGGCATGTGTGCGTGAATCCTGCTCGTTCTGCGATGAGTGCATGCCCGAGTCGTCGGCAACGGCGAACACCAAACCGCCGTTTACGCCCGCATAAGACGCAGTATAAAGCGGGTCAGCAGCGACGTTTAAGCCTACGTGTTTCATGCCCGAAAAGGCTCTTGCGCCCGCGATGCTTGCGCCGATTGCAACTTCTGCACCGACTTTTTCATTCGGCGACCACTCAGCGTACATTCCCGTACCCTTATACGTGGCGCAATTCATGGTTATTTCTGAACTGGGGGTTCCGGGATAGCTTGAAACGACTTCTACACCCGCTTCGTACAGTCCTCTTGTTATCGCGTGATTACCGAGGAGCAATTCTTTTTTCATCCTTATTCTCTCACTTTCTTTTTAAAGATATTTTTATACGTATGTATTATATCATAAAATAATTGACACGTCAACTATTTTATGGTAGAATTTAAGCACTAATACTGTTTCCTGATAAACATTGTTTATTAGGAAACAGCGCCCGCGGCTCGCAAGCCACGGAACCCTGTTATCCATTTCTTAAATGGATAATAGTATAAGGAGTGCAAGTTTGTACCTCAAAAAACGAACTCGGCACAAATCTTCCTCAGGAGGAAGGAAGTTTGAGACAAAATACGACTGAAACGGGGAAAACGTTGTTTTCATTCTTCGTTGGTGAAGAAAGGACTTAATGAAAATATGGTCATAAGTATGAAGAAATTAACGGGAATTTTGTTAGTTTTAATTATGTTTGCAGGCTGTAGCGGGCAGACGGGCAGTGATGAAAATATATTGAAGGTAGATGACTCGCGTCTGACAGTGCTGCCGCGGCCGGATTATACTGAACCTGATGAATCCGAACCCGACCCGGAACCGGTGCGCCCCGAACCTCCCGACTTTGTTGAGATTGCGAAACAGCACCTTAACGAAAGCCACGGGCGGGTTTATGTCGGTATGGCAGATTTAACGTACCCAAATGCATACAGATACGTAGACGACCCCGGGATAATCCACCCCGCAAGTACGATTAAATCCATGATTATGGAATATGCTCTTCTGCAGATTCATGCAGGAAATGCAAGTTCGGACGAAATATACGACGGTTATACGCTTCAGTACAGTATTGAACAAATGATGCAGGTTTCTTGCAATGAAAGCACCGGTACGCTCGTAGCGCGCTTCGGGCGGGCAGATATTCAAAGCTGGCTTGATTTGAATTATCCGGGTATCGAGCTTAATTCAAACTGGCGGAATTATCACCACAACAATAAATATAACGAAATCACGGTTGAGGACACGATTGTGTTTTTAGAGCGGCTTTGGGAACTTCGGCACGGAGAACCTTACAAGCAAATGCTTGATATTATGTTCGGGACTACCTGGTCGCGGGAGAAAATCCCGGCCGCTACCGAAGACATCTCGAATATCAGAGTTGCGAGTAAATCAGGCTCGTTCTTGGACGGCGACGATACCGCCGACCACGATATGGCGATAGTGGTCAGCTATGATGAAGACGGCGGCATAGAGTTTGTTTATGCGCTGACGTTTTATTCGTTTGCGCCGTACAGCGAGATTACTTACTCGGTTGCTCGCCCGGCGATTGTTGCGATGGCACGGGAGATTTATGAACAGGTTAGTGAGTATTATTCGGGCTCCGTTCGCTTTTGAGGCACGAGCTGACGAGTTTGAAAGAAATCTTTAGATTTCTTTCAAACTTTATTTCCCTACGCAAAATCTCTTGAAAACCTCGTCAATTACTGTTTCGCTGACATTTTTTCCCGAGAGTTCATAAAGATTTTCAAGGGCGCTTTCAAGCGTTACGCCAAGCGTATCGAGTGTTGCGCCTTTTGTGATACCGCTAATCGCTCTTCCGAGGGCGCTCTCCGCAAGAAACGCACATTCTCTCTGTCTTTCATTTGCGATAAATCCGGCTGATAAATCCACACGTTTAAGCTTCAGTGTTTTGTTAATTACCGCCGCTAACGGTTCAAACGACAATGGGTTTTTCGCTGAAATCTCAATTACATTCTTGAACTGCGTAGCAAGAAATGTTAAGTCTAATCGGTTTTTTAAATCGGCTTTGTTTATTATGCAAATCGCGTTCTTGCCTTTGAGTTTCTCAAGAAGCGTGTAATCTTCTTTTTCAAGAGGACGCGAGTTATCAAAAACAGCAAGCGCAAGCTCACACTGTTCAAGGCGCCTGAGCATTATATTCACGCCGATTTCCTCAATTTTATCGCTTGTATCGCGGAACCCCGCGCAGTCACAGAGCCGCAGAACCGTTTCGCCTATATTCACGCTTTCTTCGATAATATCGCGGGTGGTTCCGGCTATATCGGTGACTATGCTGCGGTCGCTTTTCGCGAGCAGGTTCATTAATGTTGATTTGCCGGCATTCGGCTTCCCGACAATCGCTGTCAAAACTCCTTCGCGCAGCACCCTGCCGATTTCAAAAGTTTCGAGGAGCAGCTGCAGCTTTGTTTTGCAATCTGCAAGCTGACCCAAGAATGAACTCGTTTCAAAGCTGTCTAAGCTTTCGTCGGGATAGTCTATCCAAGCAGCGATTTGCACAGTTATATCGAGAATAATTGCGGAAATTTCCTCAATTTTGCGGTAAAGTGCGCCTTCGCGCTGTGCAAGGCTGTACACAAGATATTGTTTATTGTGCGAATTAATTATATCTATAACGGATTCTGCTTGCGTAAGTGTTATTTTGCCGTTCAGGAGGGCGCGTTTTGTGAACTCCCCTGCCCCTGCGAGCCTTGCCCCTGCGTTTATGCAGGCGCGCAGAACCCGCTCCGTGACGTAAATTCCGCCGTGACAGGAGATTTCCGCTATATTTTCGCCGGTGTAACTGTCAGGTGCGATAAACACAGTCATGATGCCGTCGTCAAGTTTTTCTTTGCCGTCGAAAATATTACCGTAGACAGCGGTGTGTGATTTCATTTTGCGGGAAGAATCCGCAGCGGCAGGCTTGAAAACTCGACGTGCCACATTCAGGGCATTTTCGCCGGATATACGAATCACGGAAAGCCCGCCTGTTCCGCGCGGAGTTGCGATTGCGGCAATTGTTTTCATATTTTCATTAAATCCTTTCTTCACCTGTTCGCCCTAAAATCCAATAAACCGGTTTTTGGATTTTATAATCGTTTAAATTGAAAACTGTTCC
>JAITFV010000039.1 GCA_031281115.1 Oscillospiraceae bacterium
AAGTCAAGAAATATTTTCCCTGTTGACAAGCCTGCTGCGGTGTTTTAAACTTATGCTTGTACGTGCCAGTACCAACCCTTTGGCAAAATGGGGGTTGTAAAAAGCAGATGAATACTGTAACATATGTAGTGTTAAGCCTTTTTGTGGGCGGCAAGGTGTTGAAAAACATTTTGCCAAATGTATTCCTCTGTAATACATCTTGCCACCAACAAAAGGGCTTTTTTTATGCAAAAAAGCCCCCCGTATTCATGCCTTTATACGGGGGTTGGTTTGTTGTGGCTTGAACCACAGACTGACATAGATTATAACATTGATTAAATGTTATAGTCAAGCGGGCAATCATGTCGCTCTTTCACCCGGTCTGTGTATATGAAACCCCCGTAGAGGGAAAAGCACCGCGATACAAAGCGGTTAATAAAAAAAGAGGTGAAACCCGGACATGAGGGGAACTTATACCATACGGCAGACGAATAGTCGGCTGATGAGTGAAGAAGTGACTTATAGGGCGAGCATAATCGGCGGCTATACCAACCGACGCTCCCTACTGTTGCAATTCGCGGCAGGTGGAATAGTGGTTAAAGACAGGCGAAACCGAGAGAAAACGGACGAATTTTGCCGACAGCGTTTTCAGAACGCTCTCAACCCCTTTAGGGGTTTCCTTACCCTCCGACATCCGAATATTACCCGAAACAAGTAAAAAAATCCCGATATATCAAGGTAAATTAAACTTTTGAATTTTTAGCTCAAAAAATTGCATAATCGGGCATGGTATCCTTAAAGAAAACACAGAAAAGGGGAATACCATGAAAACATACGGCTACATCAGGGTTTCAAGCATAGACCAAAATGAGGACAGACAGTTAATAGAACTGCAAGCATTGAAAATCTCGCCAAAGAATATTTATATCGACAAGCAGAGCGGGAAAGATTTTAATCGTCCGAAGTATCAAGAGTTGCTAAAACAGTCTAAAAACGGCGATTTGCTATATATCAAGAGCATTGACAGGCTCGGACGAAATTACGAAGAAATTCAAAACCAATGGCGGCTACTGACAAAGGAAAAAGGTGTAGACATTGCGGTTATTGATATGCCGCTTTTAGATACACGCTTGCATAAAGATTTAATCGGTACATTTATATCTGATGTGCTATTGCAAGTGTTATCATTTGTGGCGCACCATGAACGCATGAATATATTGCAAAGACAGGCAGAGGGAATCCGTGCTGCGAGGTTGCGGGGCGTTCATCTCGGCAGACCCGCCGTAAAAGTCCCTGAAAACTTCACGGAAACAGTAAAACAATGGGAGCGTGGAGAAATCACTACTAAAGCGGTTTTAGAGCGCACAGGGCTGAAAGAAAGCACGTTTTACAGGCGGTATCGAGAACGAAAAATAGTTAGTGATATAAAATAAGTCCGTCACAAGGTCTACCTTTTGGCGGGCTTCTTAACTATTAATTATTTTAGCATAAAATGTCGAATTAGTCAAGATAAAAAATATTTTTCTTGAAAATTTATTTAATATGTCGTTGTTTTCAACTATTCGGGGATTTATTCAAAAGGTAGAGGATTTTATATTGGTAGCAATAACCTGCATTACAACGCTATTTACGAGGTTTTCTTTGTTTGATGTACCCTAAGTTTACCCCAATAATTTCAACTTTCGGTTGACCTAACGCTTTTTCAACAGCTTGTGAAATAATTTCACACCGATTCCTCGTCCATCGACGGTTCCAGTCCTGTGAGGTTCATGCTGTAATATCCCCACATCGGATTGAACTTGTACCACACCGGCACCCCCGATACTTCCTTCTGCTTGTACTCCGGATAGAGCGTTGTCGTTTCCCGACCTTCGACTTGAATCTCCCAAACTCGCTGATTGTCTTGAATTATCATCTTCGACATTGTCAGTCCGTTCTCCAGTTCTGCTTGCGGAATCTCCGGCAGTTGGTTCTCCGGTGTTAGGTTCTGCTGCTCCGGTGTTAGTGCTTCCCACTGTTGATACGTTAGTTTCGTGTTTTTCATTAAGCTCACCTCTTTCTTGATTTTGGATATTTTTAGTTGCGATTTCGTTCGCAACCTTTTCGACTTTGAGCAGTGACGACTTCGCTGTATTTGCAACCATTGTCAGAAAGTGCATTTTGCGGGTGTCGTCTAAGCTCAGAAACGCTGTCATATTCGGGGTTATATCGAACTTATTCCCGCCGATTTCAAATCGCCCTGCGATTATAGTTTGAACTGCGTTGAAATACGTGACCTTGAACTGCTCGAACTCTTGCGGGGGTACGCCGAGTGCTTCCATACAGCCGATTACAGATGATTTTTGAACAGTTTGTTCGATGAGCGATTTTATAATCGGCGCATTGTCCTCAAGTTCGAGTGCCGACTTAAACTCATCGGCGTTCTCTGCATTAATCGACCACAACCTCGGTGCAAGACTACCTTCAACCTGCGAGAAGTCGAATAAGTCACTGCGGTTGCCGTTTTCGTCTGTGAAATGAATTGCTTCACCGCCGTCTTTGATTCTGTACCCTGCCGCCGCCCATTGCTTTGCGTTGGCGATGAACTGTACATCGGGACGTTGAGCGAAGAATTCAAGAGCTACAGTAGCGTTTTGCTTGAATATACGACCTTGAAACTTTAGGAACTCGGTGTAAACCGCAGGGTTCTCGGATATTTCTGCGAGTTTTGCGGTTCCCGTTTCGTTGAATAGCTTTGCGTTTGAATGTGTCATACGAGTTTTCTCCTTTCCAGTTTAGCGCGTTACCTTGTCAAAGTCAATGCGCCAAATAACCAAATTTAAACTTTTTTATTGTGCGCAATTACCGGATTGCAAAAAAATAACGCAAGATAGTTTCCTACCTTACGTTATATTGCTTATTTGAGTCGTTAAACTCCTTTAGAAACAAGACTGATGCACTCAATTACCTCGCACCGTGTTATTTCCCAATTCTTACCTTCTTCGTGAAGAAGGTGTTTACCGCAACGAGGGCAGTTTTTATCGGTTTTGCCGTTTTCAATAAAATCGCCCTGTGCGTCAAGAAGTATTTCAGCTTCTTGTCTATTTGGTTGTGCCATAAATAACCCCCCTCATGTATTCGTTATAGTTTATTGAAACTCCCGCTTCTTTGGCTCTTTCAACAGAATCGAG
>JAITFV010000004.1 GCA_031281115.1 Oscillospiraceae bacterium
AGCCGTTTTGCGGGGTGTAGAGCGGGTATTCGTGCGTTGAACTCGCTTCGGGAGTGCCATTTTCACTAAACAGCACAGTTTTTGTCCCTGAAGTTCCTATGTCGATGCCTAAAATATATGCCATATTTTTGTTTCCTTTCGGTTGTTTTCATTCTGATTATGCTTATACTACGGGGCTTTTTTCGCTCCGCTTGATTTTTTATTTTTTTTAATTCAACTAATCACTGTGCATATAAAATCATTCTTCATACAACCCATCTATATCTATTCCAAAATTACCATCAGGTGTTTCAACAACGACATAATAGAGTTTTTGAGTTATATTTTGAGTAGATAAAAAGGCAATTGCGTCAGCCTTACATGGTGCATTATATGTAAGATAAGTTGCGCCATCATTATAATTCTCTCTTACAAAAGAAGCATTTTGCGGATTTCCTTTTTGAAAAGATATACTTTGGGTGCTATTAGAAATGTCAGGTTCCAAATCGCTTTTCATAATACCGCCATGCTTCTTAAAAACCTCATGTAATTGTTTCCACATATCATGAGTCAAATCATTCCCAGCAACAAAAGCATCCCATTTCCCCGTAGGAATACTATTCTCTGTTGTACTGTAATAACCGAAAGTGAAAAATGATTTATCACAGTTTAATTTACCGGATTCGTTATCCTCATGGATAAAAGGCATTTCAAGCAAAGCGTTACGCGCACTTGACTCATTTGAAAATATGTAATAAACAAATGGTTCTTTTACAGATTTACTCATTCGTTCATGCATCCAATAACCTATTGAAGCGGATTGTGTCTCGATTCTTGTACCAAGATTTTTGTTGATTGATGGTTGGTTGCAAACATCACATACCCTTTCTGACAGAGTTTTTGCTTCGCGTTCATATGCTTTATTTGCTATAATACCAACCCTACTGTTAGGGTCGAAATATCCTGATTTTTTGTAATAATCTATAATACTTTCAATATTTTCAAGTGAATTATAAATCTCGGTAAGGATTTCCTCCGAAAGCGTAGAATCTGCTGCAAGCGGAGGAATTGTTGCATCATCGGTTAGTATTTTATGAACCAAGTGGGCTTGTGCAGCACTTTTATTACCCTGCATTAATTTAAGTAGGGCTGCTCTCTGAACTTCAAAATCATCACGGCGTTCATGAATAATTATACACAATGTACTTATATATGAACCCTCACTGTACACATCTCCAATGACGACATTCATTTTTTCGATTGCCTTTAACGCTTTTTCCTTATTATTGCTTTTCCATGCCGGTTTGAATAGCCCCATATTAACCTCCAATAATATAACCACCCCGTCAAACTGCGTTTGCCACCCCTCCAAGGAGGGGAATTTACGTTGTTTAAAGCAATAACCATTCCCCTCCTTGGAGGGGTGCTCCCGCAGGGAGCGGGGTGGTTTCTCCGCCGCAGCGGAAATTCCCATTATATAACCACTCCGCACATTAAACGTATAGGCGGGCAGTGCCCGCCCGTACATAATTAAAACCTACAAATTACAACGTAAACATAATATTATTCATAATATCTTCAAGCATTTCCTGCCTTGCGCTCGTCACAGAGCCGATTACCTCGCCTTTTTCAAGCGCGTACTTTTCAAGTGCCGCAAGGTCAGCCTTACCGTTGATAATATCTGCGCCGATTCCTGTTCCCCAACTTGCGTAACGCTTGGCAACGAAGTCATCAATTCTGCCGTCCTCAATGATTTTTGCCGCAATGCGCAGACCGAGAGCAAACGCATCCATGCCCGAGATGTAGGAGTAGAAAATATCATCAAGCGCAAACGAGCCGCGGCGCGCCTTGGAGTCGAAGTTCAAGCCGCCGTTTGTGAATCCGCCCGCTTTAAGAACCTCATACATACAAAGAGTAGTGTCGTAAACGTTGGTCGGGAACTGGTCGGTATCCCAGCCGAGAAGCGTATCGCCCTGGTTCGCGTCGATTGAACCGAACATACCGTTGTCACGTGCAACGCGCAGCTCGTGCTGGAAGGTGTGCATTGCAAGCGTTGCGTGATTGGCTTCTATGTTTAATTTGAAATCTTTGTCAAGCCCGTATTTACGCAGGAAACCTATGACTGTCGCGCTATCGAAGTCGTACTGGTGCTTGGTAGGCTCTTTCGGCTTGGGTTCAACGTAGAAGTCGCCTGTGAAGCCGATTGAACGTCCGTAATTGACCGCGAGACGCATTAAACGCGCCATATTGTCAAGCTCTAAGCCCATGTTGGTATTAAGTAAAGTTTCGTAGCCTTCGCGTCCTCCCCAGAAAACGTAACCGTTTCCGCCGAGTTTTACTGTGATTTCAAGCGCTTTTTTAATCTGCGCCGCCGCAAAAGCGAACACGTCTGCAGACGGGCTTGTTCCCGCTCCGCTCATGTAGCGCGGGTGCGAGAAGCAGTTGGCGGTACCCCAAAGGCACTTCTTGCCTGTTTTCGCCTGCATTTCGACAATAACCTCAACAGCTTTGTCGAGAGCTGCGTTGGATTCCGCGAGTGTCGCGTAGTCGGGGGAAACATCTCTGTCATGGAAGCAGAAGTAGTCTATGCCGAGCTTCTCCATAATCTCGAAAGCCGCGAGAACCTTATTTCTCGAACGCTCTTCGTCGGTGGAGGCTGACCAGTTCTTATCGGTTGTGCCGCTGCCGAACATATCCGCGCCGGCACCGCACATTGTATGCCACCAGGACAGCGCGAATTTCATTGTTTCGCGCATGGTTTTGCCCGCGATAACTTCATCAGGGTTGTAAAACTTGAATGCGAGCGGGTTTTTCGAGGTTTTGCCCTCGTACTGGATTTTTGGTATGGAGCTGAAAAATTCACTCATGCTATAGACCTCCGTGTTTTTGTTTTATATTAGACAAATATAATTGTATAATATTTCCGGGAAAATGTCAAGCGTTCAAAAATAAATATTTATTAAAAAGTATTGACACAGACTGTTGAATCGTGTATAATATAGAAAGGGCATACCGATAGACGGTCTCCCTCATAGTTTGGTTAGTTAAATAACCGCCTTATTTGGTCGTGAGGCGGTTATTTCCTTTTGTTATAGTCAGTCCGTATTAAGTATATTACGTTACAGACAACGATTGCCAGTGTTAAAAACTCCAGCCACGTCATATAGACATCACCCCCGTTTCCGAGGGAGGATTCGACCGCCTACCGCATGGTATACCCTTACAGACTAATTGTATAATATTTCCGGGAAAATGTCAAGCATTAAAAAAACGAAAAACAAAAAATTATATTTCCAACCACAAAGCGGGACGAACACCGTATGACGATTCTCTGGCAACAGACCAACCTATAACATCTATAAACCCTCTTTCAGTGACAGCTGCCGCATTCATATAAGTCGCCGAACGCTCTTTTAAAGCACCAATGAGTTCGTAAAGGTCTACCTTTACGAACTCATAATTTTTCTATAATTTTATCATATATTTCCTGTTTTGTCAAGCGGTTTTTGTGAAAAATGTTCATAAATTGTTGAAATATTTTTGACATATGACCTTTCCGTAAAGGTAGAGCTTTACGGAAAGAGGGGTATTTATGATTCAATGGATGGTTACAGGTGCTGTTATTGGTGCTATTATTGGTGCTGCTATTGGTGCGCAATTTTTTGAAGAAGTTGGTACTATTGTATGTGCTGTAGTAGGGGGACTGATGGGTGTCAATGTAGGGCTTGGATTTGCTCCACGAGATTCTAATCCAAATATTGACCCTAATCAAAATATTCAAAACGATGAAAAAGGAGACATAGAAAAATGAAATTTATTGATGAAATTAAATACAGAAAAAAAGCGATTATTATTACGGCAATCATAATAGTCGGGTTAGTTTTGCTGGTGTTGCCTTATGTAATCACCAAATCGGAAGGCTTTTTCTACATTATAGCCTTACCTTCTTTATTCATTTGTATGATACTAAGTTTTGTATTCGGAGGAATTGCATTATTAGCATTTATTTTTGCTGTACTTAGAAGTTTTGGTGCATTAGTTGCCGGAGATGGTGCAGAATATAGTAGCTTGGCAATCGGTTTTGGTGTTGCTTTATTGAGTTTGATACCTTGCTTTGGTCTTTCACTATTGTTAGAAAATGTTGATTTTACAAATGCAGTATCAGTTCTTTTCGGTGGTTGGGAGGGATTACCGTGGAATAACTTGCCCCTTGATGAATGAGGCGGGAATTAAAGTAAGCAGAATATGTAAAAATTAAAGCAATATTGCAATAAAAAATCGGAATGGAGGCGACCTGTGATACGGTCTGTTTCTTAGTCGTTTGCATGAAACATATCGTGCCATTCGCAATAAGAAATCCCGGCATATTCAAGCGCAGGTTCGACGAGCCAAGTGAAATTTTGTGAATCAGCTGAAACGCTGACCACCCCGTCAGGCTCCGCCTGCCACCCCTCCTCTGAGGGGAATTCATCAGGTATTTCCGGCGCAACGAATGAATCTGCTGTCGGGCGGGGGTCGGGAGCCGTTTCGGGTTCGCTTCCGCAGGCGGCAAAGGTAAGCACAAACGACAAAGTAAGTATAAAAGCTATAAGTTTCATATTTTCATTAAGTCCTTTCTTCACCAACGAAGAATGAAAACAACATTTTCCCCGTTTCAGTCGTATTTTGTTTCAAACTTAGTAGACACCTCTGAATCTATTATAACAAAAAAAGCTCAAAAGTCAAACTTTTGAGCTGATTCTGTTCACTGCTTTTATAAACATCATAACTTCATGTTTGTTAGTAAACGCCGACGGCGCGAAGCGCACCGCACCCACGTCCTGCGTACCCATTTTCTTGTGCGCCATGAACGCGCACTGGTAACCGCCACGTAAATAAAACCCCTGCTTCGACAACAAACCCGCCGCCTCCGACGAATCCATGCTGCCTATATTAAAAGGTACGAGCGGCACACGATTATGCTCGTATGTGTCCGTGTAGACTTTTACTTTTTTATTATTCTGCTTCATTTCGTTGTAAAACAGCTCGCATAAACTATGCTCGTGCTTATAAATGCGGTCGATGGTTTTTTCGTTTACGAAGTCGATACCCGCACCGAGCGCAATAGCTCCGCAGGTGTTGATTGTACCGCTTTCAAAGCGGTCGGGTAAAACCTCCGGCTGCTCAACTTCTTTGCTGAAGCTGCCGGTGCCGCCCTCAATGATTGTTTTGAGACGGTATTTACCGTCAGTGACCATGAGCCCGGTACCCATGGGGCCGTAAAGCCCCTTATGTCCTGCCGTACAGATTATGTTAATGCCGTCGGCAAGTTTCAGCGGTATCACGCCCGCACCCTGCGCCGCGTCAATAATAAAGCAGATTTTATGCTTTTTACAGACTTCTGCGAGCCTTTTGAGCGGCAGGATTTTCCCTGTAACGTTGCTCGCTGCAGTGCAAACGATTGCTTTTGTGCGGGAGTTAATTAGTTTTTCAAAGTTACGCACTGTTTCGTCTTCGTTGTTTGTGGTTCGTGCGATTGAGTAGGAATTTCCGTTTTCCTTTGCGGCGGCATGAACAGGGCGAATCACTGCGTTATGCTCTATATCTGAAGTTATCAGATGCGCGCCGGGGTTGATTATACCTTTGATTGCGAGATTAAGCGCGTGGGTGCAATTAAGTGTAAATATTACATTTTCGGGTTCCGCGCCGAAAAACTCGGCGCATTTGAGCCGCGAAGTAAAAACTGCTTGTGCTGTTTCCATGGACATTTTATGCCCTGCTCTTCCGGGGTTCCCGCCGTAATTAACCATAGCCCGCGATACGGAAGAAATTACAGGAATCGGCTTCGGATATGTAGTAGCAGCATTATCAAGATAAACCATTTTGGAATTTTCTCCTGTTATATATGAATTACTTCCTATCTTATTTCAACACATTCTATATTAACCAAACTAAGCTGCCTGCAAACTCTGCCGGGTTCCTCCCTGACCCGCACACCGTAACCGCAGCCTCCGCCGGCGAGCGTGGTTTTTTCAACTATAGCGCTTATTTTAAACTTTTCGAGATGATACCTCGCTTTTCCGGCTTCCGTCATTGATTTCAGGACAATCAAAGCCATTTTTTATTATCACCTTCTTTCGGTTCTATAGTCCTTTTATCTTTTTACCATTAGACCTCTTGCGGGATTAAACACGGCGCTGTTGCAACGGTACCAACCCTAAAATCCAATAAACGAGTATATTGCTCTTGAATTCATTCTATGCCCTTTAAAAGGATTATGTGTAGGACAAAACAAACCTGCGGCTCCCGTAAAAAAGCAGCCGTAAAATATTCGGCGGCGCATCACGCGCCGCCTTTCAATACTTTTATTCTTCGTGCAAACAATCTGTTTGCCGCGTGTTTATGCGGGATTCCCGACGAGTTACAATCAAAAACATACTCCGAGCATAACTCAATGTACCAGTCGTGAAAATGTGTGAATAACTCGCCCGACTGCCAAAAATGTTCAATTGGTTGTTTCTCCGGCGGTCGTACGATAAACGGCTTTTTCACGAACGCTTGAAACGCAACAATCCCGTTCAGCGAAACATGAGCCTTGTAGTTCGTCATGATTTCGCTCCGCAGTTGCGGCTTGATATAGGCAAGAACACCGCTCGAATACAGCACGTCAAAATCTTCTTCCAAGCGATAATCAAACAAATTCGCTTTGAAAGCGTTGACGTGGACCCTCGCACTATCAGCGAGCCGCTTTGTCTTTTCGATTCCCGCTTCTGATATGTCGAACGCACTCACGTCATAACCGCACCGTGCGAAAAACACGGCATCTTTTCCCTCGCCGCACCCAATGTCTAACAGTTTCAACTTCTTGCCGTCGGGAGGAAGCAACTCCAAGACTTTTAAGCACATATCCGAAGGACGAACACCCCAAAAGTAGTTTTCGTTTTTGTAGACTTCATCATACCCAGAAACGTCTGCATTTTGCGCAGTATATCCGAACAGTTTGTCAATGCTGACGTTAAGTGCTTTTGCAAGTTCGACGAGTAATGCCGTGTCGGGAACAGTCTGCCCTGTTTCCCATTTGCTGACCGCTTGAAACGTGATTCCGAGCCGTTCTGCTAACTGCTCCTGTGTGAGTTTGCTTTCTTTGCGGTATCGTGCGATATTTCCCGATAGAATATTTTTCATGGCAGTGTAACCCCTTTCGTTATTTAGGTCTTCCTTAATAACGATTATACCGCTATTGAACGAGAAAATCAATAACCTTGTATTTGAAGTTTCGTGAAATTCAATCCGAGGTTGAGTAGAACTATAATCGTTTAAATTGAAAACTGTTCCACAGTTTCAATTTAAACGGGTTTCCGCTGCGTGAGCGCAGCGGGGCGCTGTCGCAACAGCGCAAGCCCCTTTAACTTAATTAACTCGCATGAATCCACTCTGCGATATCCGCTAAAACCTGTGAATCAACGTTGCCCGGAATTTCGTACTGCTCCATAAGCTCTGTTATTGCGGTTTTTTCGCCCGGCATGAATAAGTGGTTCAAGTCTTCGTAAAGTTTAAATGTGACGTTATCGCGACCCGCTAATAATTCCCGGTACAGTCCGAAATCTTTTTCTGCACAAACCTGCATATCGTTTTCGGGATGCATTACAAGGAACGGCACCATTATGTTTTCGATAAACTTAGCCGACGGATTGTTATACATATCTTTAAAATAGTAAACATGTATGCCTGCTTCAAACTCTGTTTCCTTAGCTTCTTCGTCTGAAAGGTTCATGAGTGCGCCGATTTGCAAATCCCACAACCGCTCAAACTGCGTGATTCTGGTTTCAAGTTCTTCGCCCTCATACATATCCTCAAGAAAAGCGATGTTTTGGTCTTTGCTTATATCAAGCAGAAACCGGGGCGAGCCTGCAAATATAATCAATCCTGCGAAGTCGCCGCCCATCTCGTGAATCTGCGGCGCTAACATTCCGCCCATGCTATGACCGAGCATGAAGATTTTGTCGCTGTATATGCGCGGGTCAGCTCGTAAAAGCTCTGCCGCAAAAATCGCATCTTCAATTTTTTCGTGCCATACTGTCAGGCTGCCGCCGAGCTCATCTAACATTTTCTGCCCGTGCGTAAAAGTGCGCATATCGTAGCGCAGCACCGCAATGCCGTTATTAGACAAATACTCGGCTATGTCGCGGAAAGGTTTGTTTTCAAAGATAGTTTCGTCCATATCATGCGCGCCGGAACCATGTACAAGCACGACTGCGGGAACTCTCTCTCCGGGAATGAGCGGCATTGTCAGTATTCCGTCAACCGCCCATTCTGTTCCTTCACCAAGTACAATCGGCTCGGAAACAAAGTTGGCAAGTTCATCGGGATTTTCAAGCGGGTCGGCAGAGCCGTTGTTCTCTGCGTTATGTTCGGGGTCATAATCCGCCGTAGGGGATATTATAACCGGCGGTTCGCCGCCGGCGGGTTCATCGGGTGTCTGCGGTGTGCAGGCTGCCGCGATTAACGCAGCAGCCAACAACAAACATAATAATTTCTTCATCATACTATTTCAACCAATTCTACAATATAACCTCTTTGAATAAGCAGGTCAATAATACCGCCCTCACCTACCATATGAAGCAAACCTACAACGTAAAATACGTTCTTTCCTTCTTCAAAATACTGCTCAATTGCGTCTGCCATTCCTATATCGCGATTAACGAGCAAACCTTGATAATATTCTTCGCCAATCTCTGCGGGCGTTTCTTCAAGAATAGCTTTGCGCATTAAAATAAAACTTTCTAAATCGCCGTACTTATAGCTTTCGTAGAGTTCAATAACTGCTTCCGCGGCGAGTTCTATATCTAATGCTCCTTCTAACATAAGCATTTGCAGCGGCGCAGAGAAACCGAGGAGAAGTTCTATCTGCTCCATTATAGACTCAACTTCCAAAATTCCCATGCCGAGTTCGTAAGCTTTTTCAAGGAAGAACAAATCCAAGCCGAACTCGGCTGAAAGTCCGGATAATTCTATAGCTGCGGCTGTAAGTATGTCGTTCCACCACACAAACGGTTTGTAAATATCAAGCAGTTCAATCGGTATTCCGAGATTTAATGCTTCAACGGCTTCTACCGCCCTCGCATAAAGTTCTTCGCCGATTTCATCAACGATTGTTCTGCCATCATCATACATTGTAGCAAATGAGTACTCCATAACAGCTGCCCTATCGTTTATAAATGCGAGCGTATCAGCTTCCACCGCTAAGTAATCGGCAGCGTAAAAAGCGTCCATAATTACGTGAGGAAGAGGATACATTGTTGGGCCGGCAACGTGTATTGAACCGAATAAGTACATGGTTTGGTCGTCAGGACAAGTAACGCGCCACATGAGCGGGGTTGCGTCTGAAGGTTCAGGGACAATAGTGGCAACTTCTTCGGGGTCCTCGGCTACGGTTATTTCACCGGGGTCGCCGGATTCTTCTTCCGGTTCATCTGCCGGTTCTTCATCCGTAGGCGTAACCGACGCGGGAATTGAGGTGTCTCCTACGGTTTGCCCGTCGTTGCTGCAAGCTGCAAATGTGAGCAGCATCATCATGGCAAGTAAAAGTGCAAATAATTTTTTCATTAGTTTGTTTCCTTTCCGTAGGGTCGGGCTTCCATGTCCGACCCTTACAAGTAAGGGACACAGCAGAACTGCGCCCCTTAGATGTTATTTTAATTCTGTAGCCAGCTAATTTAAAAACGCTTTAGTGTTTTCAATTTAATCAGCTGCTAATTTTGGTAACAACACCGGAACCGACAGTTTTGCCGCCTTCGCGGATTGCAAAACGTAAACCTTCTTCAATAGCGATGGGGGTAATGAGGTCAACGTCGATTTCAACGTGGTCGCCGGGGATGCACATTTCTTTGTCGGCGGGAAGTTTAATTACGCCGGTAACGTCGGTAGTTCTGAAGAAGAACTGCGGTCTGTAGTTGGAGAAGAAAGGAGTGTGGCGCCCGCCCTCTTCTTTTTTCAACACGTAAACCTGTCCTACAAACTTCGTAAGGGGCTTAATTGAGCCGGGTTTGCAGATGACCTGACCCCGTTCGATATCAGTTCTTGCGACACCGCGGAGAAGCGCGCCGATGTTGTCGCCTGCTTCAGCGTAATCAAGAAGCTTGCGGAACATTTCAATACCTGTAACAACGGTGTTTCTTGCTTCTTCAGCAAGTCCCACGATTTCAACAGGGGTATTAACTTCAATCTTACCGCGCTCAACACGGCCGGTAGCAACTGTTCCGCGCCCCGAAATTGTCATAACCTGCTCAACAGGCATAAGGAACGGGAGGTCGGCTTTTCTCTCGGGAGTCGGAATAAAAGTATCAACAGCTTCCATGAGCTTTACGATGCACTCGTATTCCGGTGCGCTGAGGTCAGTGTTTTCGCTGAGGAGAGCGTTTCTTGCAGAGCCGCGGATAACAGGCGTATCATCACCCGGGAAATCATTCTTGGAAAGAACATCTCTGATTTCCATTTCAACAAGGTCAAGAAGCTCGGGGTCATCTACGTCGTCACATTTGTTGATAAATACAACTAACGACGGTACGTTTACCTGGCGCGCAAGCAGAATATGCTCTCTTGTTTGAGCCATGGGACCGTCAGTGCCTGCAACTACAAGGATTGCTCCGTCCATCTGCGCCGCGCCTGTAATCATGTTTTTGATATAGTCGGCGTGTCCCGGGCAGTCAACGTGTGCGTAGTGGCGGTTGTCGGTTTCATACTCAACGTGCGCTGTGTTTATGGTGATTCCGCGTTCTTTTTCTTCCGGCGCTTTGTCGATTGCGTCATAAGCCGCGAAGTTAGCGAAGCCTTTTAAAGAAAGAACTCTGGTAATCGCTGCTGT
>JAITFV010000134.1 GCA_031281115.1 Oscillospiraceae bacterium
CGCAAGTAAAATCAAGATTACTACAATAATTATCCGAGGAGTTTTAATCAAACACCTCGGATTTTACTATGCCCGCAGGGAGTTAGGAGGATAACAAAACTTATGGGATATTCAAATTTATCCGAGAACTCGGATAATGTCGAGTTGGACATAAGCCGCTGCCTTCCTTCAAAATTTTTTGTTATAAAGCCTTGCACTTTCAACAAAAATAGCGTATACTATAGTTGGTAGGAATAATCGGAAAAGTGCTACCGACGAAAGGAGTATGCGAATATGACCATGCCTATTATTGATAACGCAAAAGTTCTGCCGAAAGGTCAAATCACAATACCGAAGGATATCCGGGAACAATTAAGCATTAACGTCGGTGACCGTCTTACCCTTGTTTGCGAAAATGACCGCCTTATTTTGATGAATTCGGCAATGTTTGCGATGAAAGAATTTCAAAAAGCAATGGCAGGCGAAGCCGAAAAAGCAGGATTGCATTCCGATGATGATGTTGTCGAGCTTATTATGAAAATGCGGCGCGGTGAAGAAATATGAAATGTTTTATAGATTCAAATATCCTCATATCGGCAGGGCTTTTTCCAAACAGCATCCCTGCCGCCGCTATTGCAAAAGCCGTCGCGCCGCCAAACACGGCAATCGTGTCGGATTATTCGTTGGATGAGGTTCATCGAATAATCAACAAAAAGTTCCCGGACAGAATCAAAGACCTTGAGTTGTTTTTGTATCGCACCCTATTTTTGGTTCAGCTTGTAACTACACCGGCAGACGCACTTGATGTAGAATCGGAAATCCGAGACATTAAAGACCGCCCAATATTTAGAGCCGCATTAGAAGCCGGTGCAGATGTTTTAATTACCGGTGACAAGGATTTATTGGAATCCGGTATCACACACCCGCAAATCCTCAAGCCAGCGGAATTTGTAAATATGCGATAAAGAAAGCGTCGGTTCGCACGAACCGACGTCCTCGGCGTTCCGCCCGGTGCAAAATACATGGAACGCATTAATGCGTTCCCTACTCGTTTTAAACATCGTAATACTTATCATAATTCACCAGCTCGTCCAGCAGTTTTGGCAAATTCTCCGCTACATCCTCGTCCTTAAACTGGCAAGTCCCGACCATCGGGTGTCCCCCTCCGCCGTATTTAAGCATAAGCCTGCCGACGTTTACCTTGCTTGTGCGGTTCAGAATCGAATAACCGACCGCCACCGCGCAGCCAAGCCCGCCGCGCCCCGAAACTATCCACGCAGAGATATTCTGCTCGGGATAAAGGCTGTAAATAAGGAATCTGTTCCCGGTGTAAATCGTATCGACGCCGCGCAGGTCGGTGATGATTACGTCGCGCTCGGTGCGGGTATACTTCGCGACCATCTCCTTGAAAAGAGCGGTTTGCTCGTTGTAAAGCGTAATGCGCTCTTTTATGTCGGGCATGTTGAGGATTTCCTCTGTCGTCATTTCGCGGCAGGCGATAAGCAGTTTCTCCATGAGCTGGTAGTTACTGATGGTGAAGTTGCGGAAGCGCCCCAGTCCGGTGCGCGGGTCCATCAAATAACCGACAAGAACCCAGCCCTCGGGGTTGAGGATTTCCTCACGGGTGAGGTTGCCGGAGTCAACCTTGTCAACGGCGACCATCAAGTCATCAAACTGCGGGAATTTTTCCCTGCCCCCGTAATATTCGTAAATAATGCGCGCACAGCTCGGGCAAGGGCGGCTCTCGCCCACATACTTGCCTTCAAGCTCGTTGCGTTCAAGCTCGCTCGCGTGGTGGTCAAACCAAATGCCGCACCCGGGTACATACGGCACATTCGCGAGCACATCGTTCTCTGTAACGGTAACAAGCCCGTCCTGCAAATCCTTGGGATGAGCGAAGGAATAGCTTTCTATAATTCCCGCTTCAAGCAGCAACGCTCCGCAGGCAAGCCCGTCAAAATCCGAACGGGTAATTAAATTCATCGGCAAAATCGACACCTCTTTCAAAATTATACAGTATACAAAATAATAATAACATAATTTGGCTTAGAAGTCAACTACTTAATAATATCAAGTGCAATAATTCGTCTCACCAATCTTTTTAACCTCTTCTGTCTTGTCACCGCTTGCGCGTAAAGCCCTTTTACCGCCTCCGAAAGCTTGGCATACTCGGCGGCTGTAAGCGTCTCGCGGCTGAACTCTAACTTCAAAGCTGCGTCAATGGCAGAAGTGAGAGCGCTGTCCCACAGCTCCTCATCGACTCTGAGCGCGAACTTGCGCGGCGTTTCGCCCGCTGCCGCCGTCAATCCCTCCATTTTCAGCAGTTTTAACATGAAACGGTAGGCTTCTCTCGCTGCCGCAGGTTCGTTTAAATCCGCATAACGCGCTAATCTCCGCTGCTCCGAGCGCTCAATGCCTTTCAGGAACATGATTACAGCTGCTGTAATTCCCGCGATGAGCAGAGTTATTGCCGCAATCATAAGAATTGTAAATATAAGCGCGGCGTTGCTTTCTTCGTGAGACTCGGACGGCGCCGGAGGCTCCCCTCCCTGAACAGACGGCGAAACAGCGGTCGTAATTGCCGGTGCGGTTGTTGTGACGGGTGTTGTGGTTGTAACCGGTGCAGTCGTTGTGACGGGTGTTGTGGTCGCCGCAGGAACGCCTGTTTCCGCTTCAAGGAAAACGTGCTCGAAAATCGGCGGCGTGGGGTCAAACGGAAGCCAGCCCACTCCTTCAAAATATACTTCAACCCAGGCGTGTAGGTCGCGCTCGAGAATTGTATGCAGATATCTGCCGTTTGCCTGCGGCACGGCGTTTCCGCCTCCCGCGACATAACCCGTAACATACCGTGCGGGAATCCCGAGTTCGCGCAGCATAAGCGTCATAGCCGTTGCATAGAGCGCGCAATGCCCCGACCGCGTTTCAAAAAGGAAATTCCCGAGGAGTGAATTATCGCCGCTGTGATTGTCAACGGTAAGCGAGTAGGTGAAGTTGGTTTTAAAAAAAATTTCAATAAAACTTGCTTTTTCAAAGTCAGTCATGTTGCTGCCAAAAGGCAACTGAATATCATGCCCGGCAAAAGCGGCACGAATTTCATATAAATCCATTAAATCCTCAGTTGTTCTTCTTTCGCCGTCGTTAATTATAATGCCGGAGACGCCGGTGTCAGCGGAAAAAGTCAGCCCGTCGCTCGCTATCGAAGCTATTCTCATTTCGTCTAAAAACCGCCGGATATTCTCGCTTTCGCTTTCGGAGGTTTCAAGGTAGATTTCATAAATCATCGCTTCATATTCTGCAAGATAATGCAGATATTCCTCGGCGGTCAGCCCGTAATCAGTAACAAAGATTCTAAGCGCGCCTTCGCTCAAGCCACCCCCCGTCCCGTCTAATATTTCAAGGAAAATATAATCCTCGAACCTGCCCGAAAGCCCGGAAACAGCAGCTTCCGCGCCTGTCAGTGCGCGCTCGTTAAAAATCCGGTGCTGCACGCTGTCAATCGCACGGTTTAAATGCGCATTGTGCCGCGGATAAAGCACATCCCACGTATAGGTCTGCGGGTTATTTGAGCCTCGCTTTTCTAAAATAGTATCACCCCGCCAGTTAAAACGGGAATCTGATTTATAATTCGGCAGATACAGCGAGGTCGGGAGCATGACGTGCGGCGTGCGAACTAAGTATTCAACGTCAACGCGCTGCCGCCCAATCAGCGAATCTGCCAAGAATCCGAGATTGCTGACTTTTTGACGGAAGATTAAATACCCGTGCTCAGGATAAAAATTTTCGGGGAAGCTCCTCATGTGATTATTATTTCTGCCGTCCACGCTCCAGCGTTCATGCCCGGCATCGAACGAAGAACCTATGCCGTTTCGCAGGTAGACGGGAACATTATTGTTATCGAGCGTAACGTTCAGGACAGGGCGCCTGCTGATTGTAGGGTTACTGATAGTGAGCGAGCCGGAAGCGTTGATTCCGCCGCCCGGCATATATCCGCTGGTATCAAGCGGCGGAATATTCAAATGACCCAGAGAGCTGAAGCCGCCGCCGACTAAGTCGCTGATATCGTGAAGCCATACAATAACTCTGTCGGATGCGCGCCCCCAAAATTCAATCGTTTCCCGCGCACGGTGAACGGGGAGTATAACCTGCGCCGTCATAACAGCGATAAGCGCAAGACATGCCGCCGCCGCGCCGTTGACAGAGTGACGGTGAATCTGCGGTATATAGGGCGGCTTTTTCTTTTTGCGTCTCGCCGGATTTATGCTTCTAAGGAAGCTCTGCTCCTGGCTTGCCCAAACGCTGTAAAGCCCGAACATGCTGCAAACGAGCAGGGTAACGGAGGGAACGTAGGACGCTTTTTGCGAGGCGATTGCGGGTATTATAAGAATAACGGTTGTAATAAGAATCGAACCGATGAATTTTCCGCGCGCCGAAACTGCAAAAAGAAACGCAAGCATTACCGCGCAGAAAATCAGCGCAGTTTGCAGACCGCCTTGAAACTCGGAAGTCATGCGGTTAAGAACCGCGAACGAGGGGCGGCTCGCGTAGACGGCAGTGTGCAGCATTCCTCCGTCGATGTAAATGAGCAGATAGTCGGCAAGGCAGCCGAGATTATACAGAAAATCCGAGGCGCGTACATAGAAAAATAAAATCAAGCCCAGAGCGGGAAGCGCGAATCTGAATTTCACGTATATGAAAAGCACGTTAAAAAAGAACGCGGCGAAAACTGTTCTGCTTATTACGGTTCTTACGTTTACCGGAACTTCATAAAGCTGAATGAACATTAAAACCACGCCTGCGGTCGCCATGCACAGCAAAGCAAGCCGTACCGTTATGTTCATGAACAGCGAGAGGTCGGCTTGCTGCGTGTTTTCCGGGTAGCCGTCTGTCCAAACGGGCGGCTGCGGAGGTTTGTTTTTTTTACGTTTCAATGTGACCTCGCGCCCTGCATTATTTTAAACCAAATTAAAATAATGTGATTCATCGTTTATTTCAAGAAGTTTAATCTTGGTTTTCTCTTGGATATAATCCGCGATTTCGCTTTCCGCAGGGGTTGCGGCGAAGGTGATTACAACAGCACCGTTAAGCATGGCGAGCCCCGACTCCTCAAGAACCCGCAGCAGCTCACGGTTCAAGTCCGGTGTTATTATATATATCGTATGATGTTCTTTTATTTCGGGTGAGAAGAGAGAAATCAACTCGCCGAAGTTTTTCGGGCTCGGCACTTGCGGCAGCATGGTAAATGCACTGAAAAGATAGCTGTAGTGCGAGTATTCCGTAAGTTCATACTTCTCGTTTCCGCGGGTTCCCTGCCAACAGCTGATTACGCCGTTTCCGCTTATTAAGATTTTTTTCGTGACCGCAAGCCCTGTTTCAAGAACGGCGTCCAACATTCTTCTTGTTAAATAATCGTCATCAAATTCCGCAGAAAAATCGTTAAAAATCACTGCACTGTTGTTGAGGGACTGCTCGGGCTGTTTAATTACCAATTCGTCCTGCTTTGCGGTCAGTTTCCAATGAATGTTGCGTATGCTGTCACCCTCGCGGTATTCACGGAGCGAGTTGAACATATCACTCCTGTGGTTGGAAATAATCGACGCAGGGCTTTCGGTATCGCTTTCAGTTTCTATACCGCTGTCAACAGGATATTTATCGCGGGGCAGTACAATTAGCCGCGCTTGGAGGTTTAGTTTTTTACGGAGTTTGAACAGTTTCAGCAAGTCAAAAATGCAGATTTCATAAATCCGAATTGTATATTCGCCCCGAAAAGGCAAGCGGAACGGAAGATTCACCACTGACTTCGACAGCGGCGGAACATCGGTCATGAGGGTTTTCTTTGAGAAGCCGGTTTCGTTCTCGTGGTGGCTTTGAAAATCGCCGATAATTCTAATCGGCGATACAGGAAAAAGAAAACGGTTTTGCAAATGCAGTCTGATACCGCATTCTTCGTTCTTCTCGGCAACAATTTCCGACGGCGTTACTTTCAGCCCGACCATGAAGAAGTTGACTAACATTACAATAAAACTGAACAAGGGACACAGTATTAAAGTTAAAAGCAGCAGCGGCATAAAACGGCTCCAGTAAACAAAGCACATTATAAGTACGAACAGCGTGATTACGCTGTAGAAAATACGGAATTCTTTCATAAATTTATCCTGTCGCTTTTTATAGCCAGTTAAGTTAAAAACGCTAAAGCGTTTTTAACCCGCGGCGTATACGCCGCGAACCGCCAAAGGCGGCTTGACTTGACTGCATAGCTGATTGTCCGTGCCGAGAAAACACTTTAGTGTTTTTAATTTAATCAGCTATATACGGGTATTACTCGCGGTGATACGGCGGCGTGATTGACTTCGCGATTTCCCGCAGTATGCCGATTTCGGTTACTTTGCGTACTTTTGCATCCTGCGTTAATTGCAGGCGGTGTTCAAGCACGTGCGGAGTCATTCGCAGTACGTCCTCGGGCGTGACATAACCGCGCCCCGATAAAAACGCACACGCCTGGCTTGCCCTCATTAACTGCAAGCTGGCGCGCGGGCTCGCCCCCAAGAGTATCGCTTTGTGATTGCGGGTACCGGAGACAAGCTGAACTATATAGCGGTAAACGCTCTGCTCTATATTTACGTACTGAACGGCTTCAATACACTCTAAAAGCTCCTGCCGCGTACAAATCGCAAGCACACCCTCAAGCGGGTCTATGGTCTGCCGGGAGGCGATAATACTGACCTCCTGCTCAAAAGTCGGATAACCTACAGAAATTTTCATTAAAAAGCGGTCAAGCTGCGCTTCGGGCAGCGGATAGGTTCCCACAAAACCGAGTTCGTTCTGCGTGGCTATAACCATAAACGGCTGAGGAAGCTCATAAGTAACGCCGTCAACCGTGACATTCTGCTCCTCCATGGCTTCAAGCAACGCAGACTGTGTTTTAGGGGATGTGCGGTTGATTTCATCGGCAAGCAGGATATTGCATAGAACCATACCCGGACGGTATTCAAAGTCGCCGGTATCTTTATTGTAAATCGTGAAGCCTGTTATATCGGACGCCATGACGTCCGGCGTGAACTGTGCGCGGCGGTACTGCAAACCGGTCGCTTTTGAGAGCGCGGTGGCGAGCGTGGTTTTGCCGACTCCCGGCACGTCTTCAATAAGCACATGCCCGCTTGAAAGCAGCGCAATCACGAGCATTTTCACTACGTCCCGCTTACCTACGATTACCTTCTCGACCTCGTCGATAATCTGCTTGATTTTTTTATTCTGCTCGTCTGTGATATATTTCTGCATAATTTTGCACATCCGCACTTCTGTTATTTGTTAATAAAAGTATAACATTAAAATTTAATAAAATCAAGCAGAAAACGAAAACTGTAAACGGAATGTAATAATTAGACAATTCCACCAACCTCGCTCATGATAGATTTTCGGAAGTTAGTGGAAATGTTTATTATTTTTGCGGGCGGATAGGGTCATCCGCTCCTACACGGGCAAAAACAAGCTTAACAGGCTTATAAATCGCAACCGCAAGAGCGGCGTTCACGCCGCCTTTAATCAAGTTAAACGGCAGGAAAAAAGGAATAAGCATATTTGTTTTTACATGTTCTCTTATTTCCAAGACAGACATTTCTCCCATTTTCATATAAAGCGGCACTATGAGCCAGTTCCAGAGAAGCATTATGGGGGTCAT
>JAITFV010000077.1 GCA_031281115.1 Oscillospiraceae bacterium
CTGCTTAAAATATTATTGCGCGGGCTCGGAATCGGTTTTTTTACGCTGCTGACATTTCACCTTGTGTTAAGTTCCGGCTCGCATGGAGGCGAGACGCTCGGCTCGCTCGCCGCTGCAAGAACAGCTGCACTCGCAACCCTCGGCTTATCGCAGCTTGTGTTCGTTTTCGAGTGCAAGGACAGCGAGCGCGGCTTGTTTAACGCCCGCTTCGGGAATAACCCGAAGCTTATTGGCGCGGTATTTATTTCATTTGCAATTATCCTGTGCGTGATGTTGTCAGGGCTATTATCGCCGGTGTTTAAGACCGTGCCGCTGGAGCTTAGTCAAGTTTTGACAGTGTTTGGGTTGTCGCTGGGTTATCCCGTTTTGAAAGGTTTTTTGAAAAAGAAATTCTAAGGAATTGACAAGAAATAAACTTGATATCTGACTTGTATTTTTGTTGCCATACTGCGTTAAAATTTTCCGTAAGGCATAAAGCATTACGAAAAATTTTGCCTTGTCTGACAACAAAAACCCTGCGTCAGATTTGTCAACTTTATTTCTTGTCAATCCCTAAGCCTATAAATCATAACCGCGGCTACCGGTATGCCAAGCCCCGTAATCAAGTTTATTTTCAAAACCGCAGCTTCCGGCAATAACGAAAACAATGACAAAACATAAACACCTAAAATCAACGGCGATTTAAACACCTGTGTATTTTTCACGCCCGAGAATAATCCAATCAGTTTCAGTAAAATATGCAAAAGCATGACAAGAATCGCGAGGTCTGTTACGACCCAGAGCAGCAGAAACACCGACTCAAGGCGTTCCAGCGCGCCCTGCGCACCCACGGTTTTGACTGACATCAGGAACGGCTGCTCCATTGCCGCCGTTAAATCTTTGCCGAAAACGCCGACTGTGGTTGCAAAAATCACAAGCCCCGCCGCAAGCAGCACAGCCATGCTGTACAAGCCGTATTTCCTGAACTTTGCCCGCTCCTCCGTACATTCTGCGCCAAGGAACATCAATGGCGTAATATAAACAAAAATCCCGAGCGTCGGGAGCACACCGCTTATAATATTCGGCAGGTCATACTGTGTGACGGGGAGAAGATTCGCGGCTTTGATTCGCGGGATTTGCAACAGAAAAACTGCGGCTAATGCCAGCAGAACTACATAAAAGAAAATGTTGGAAAGCAGCGCAAAACTCTGAAACCTGCCGCTCAAAATTATAAAAATAAGCGCAAGCAGCGTAATCGCGAAAAAGCCCGCAGGGACGCCCGGCATAATCAGCCCCGCAAATTTATCAGTGAACGCGCCGAGGTAGAAGCCCGCAAGCCCGAAAACCCAAACCGCATAAACAAGCGCTAATATTTTTGCGATGATTTTCCCGAACGCCGATTCGTACAATGTGTATAAATCGGCGTTTTCTTTGTTTTTAAAGTAAATGTTCAGAAGTGTGATGAGTCCGAAAAAAACCGCGCAGGAAACAAAAATCGAAACCCAGCCCGCGCGCCCGCCGAGCTGTGCGCCGAGGTTTGAAACAAGGCGAATCATAGGCGAGAAAACAGCAAGCATGAAAAGAGTATAAGCTTGTTTAGTCGTGAGTTTGCTCATATTTTCATTAAGGAATTGCCAAGAAATAAACTTGACATCTGATTTGTATTTTTGTTGCCATACTGCGTTAAAATTTTCCGCAAGGCATAAAGCATTACGAAAAATTTTGCCTTGTCTGACAACAAAAACCCTGCGTCAGATTTGTCAACTTTATTTCTTGTCAATCCCTAAGTCCTTTCTTCACCAACTTGAGAATATAGTCCTTTAACTTAAAAAGCGTTTCGCTTTTTAAGTTAAAGGGGCTTGCGCTGTTGCGACAGCGCCCGCTGCGCTCACGCAGCGTGGGGGTGGTTAAGGTTAAGAATTGTACATTGTACATTGTCAATTGTACATTGTCATCACCGCGCCGCTTAAAACTATTGCGAATAATGTGCAGTACACTGCAATCACGCGCCTGCTTTTCTGCTTCTTTAATTCAACAATATCGCTTAAAATTAAGACGAGGGCAACTGCAATTAACACAGGCATTTATGAAAGCCTCGATTCTACGTTTATTTTAATAGGCACAGCCATGTAAATCTCGCTCCAATACGGACGTATCCGTTCCCATCTGAGCGGATGCCTCATGCGAAGCAGCTCGCCGATTCCGAGGAAGTCGCAGCCAAGCCGCTTTGAAGCGGCAATGGATTTCTGAACCTCTGCAAAAATTACACGATTCTGTTCTTTTTCATACTCGAAAAAGAAAGGATTATTGCCGCTGTCTATGACCCGCGTATTTAAATTTATATTTAAAACAATGCAGGTTAAATTATCCCCGCTCCATCTGAATTCTATTTTTCGGTTTGCGTTTTCAAGTCTTGTCGCTGCACTGTTAGTTAATTCTATCGTTGAATATACCGACTTGTTTGTGATTATATTATAACCACGCGCCGCATCTGCTTCTAAAAAACCGACTAAAACGCCGTCTTTTATAACCGCGTAGCCGCTTGGCACAACGATTTTTTCACCATTCTGTTCTTTAATCACAAGCGCAGGAACTGTAAAGGCGTTGTTTTTTACAGATTCCGACAAAAGCTCGTAAAATTCCATACTGCTTGAAATTGCGTTAATTCCCGAATACTCGCCGTAATTCCGCAGAATGTCAAGCGTCCGGGTTTCAACGAGAACCTCGCAGACCTTACCCGCTTCTCCGCGAACTATAAACACCGATGAAGTCAAACGCAGCGTGTTATTTTTAGCGAGAAAATCAATAGCGCTTTCTAAATTGCCGCCTGCCGCCTCCTCACCTATAAGAAAATACTCGGCTGTGCTTATCGCCATTTCCCGCGGAAAACGTTTTTTGAGTGTTTCAAGTGCCGCCGCAGGAGAGCTGCCTTCGGTATAATCAACAAATTTTTTATTTGCGTTATTATCACCCTCGTCTGCACCTTCTATTTTCTCATAAACGATTGAAACACGCGCACTGTTATCATGCCTGTCAATACCTATAACGAAAACAGGCTCAGCAAGCGTAATTTCCGTCATACGCGGGAAATACCGCGCATTGCTCATAACGGCGATTACAATAAAAACGATTATAACAGTGATTATTGATTGTTTCATATTTTCATTAAGTCCTTTCTTCACCAACGAAGAATGAAAACAACGTTTTCCCCGTTTCAGTCGTATTTTTGTTTCAAACTTAAGTTCTCCTTGAAAGGGGCGTTACTTTTGCGGTGCGCGTTAACCGCGGTGCGCCGAGGGCGTCGCACCCTACTTTCGCGGTAAGCGCAGCAGTCCGTCCCGTATTGTGCTGTCGCCGTCTTTATACGCCGTCATGTACGGCGCGCCGAGCGATGTTGTCCGGCATAAATAATACAGCATGAATATTAAACCGAGCGACAACCCGTAAAGCCCTGCAAACCCCGCGCTGACAAGCAGCAGAATCCGTGTAATTCTGAACGAATTCGCGAGGTCGCTGTTGCTGACGACAAAGCCGCAGATTCCCGTAGCCGCGACAACAACGACAATTGCGGGCGAGATTAGCTTTGCGGAAACCGCCGCATCCCCCACGACAAGCCCGCCTATTATCGATACCGCCTGACCGATAGATTTAGGCAGACGGATGCCCGCTTCAATCAGGATTTCAAACGCGACAAGCAGCGCAAAAACTTCAAGAAACGTTGTAAACGATACCGCCTGCTTGCTTTTAATTATAGACAGCATTAAATTAGTTGGGAGCATTTCGTGGTGAAATGTCGTTATTGCCACATAAAAGGCGGGAATAATAAGCGACAGAAACGCACCCGCATAGCGCAATAACCGCACATACGAGCCGTGCGCGTAGTTCTGCGAGTAGTCCTCGCCCGACTGAAACAGCATATTAAACACCGCAGGCACGATAAACGCAATCGGGTAGCCGTCCACGAGTATGCCGATTTTTCCCTCCGCGATGTTGGCACAGAGTTTGTCGGGGCGTTCCGTGAACATAACCTGCGGAAAAATCGACCATGGATTGTCTTTCAAGCTCTCCTCAACGCTGCTTGTGGATTTTATAAACTGCTCGCTTATTTTTTCCAGCCGCCTCAGAACTTCGGCAACCTTTTCGGGTTCAGCTTTACCCTCGAGATATACGACAGTTGCATTAGTTTGCGCTTCTTTGCCGAGTTTCAAGTCTGTAAACTTTAAGTCCGGCGTGTTAAGCCGCCGCCGAATCAGCGCGGTGTTTGTTCGTAATGCTTCTATAAAAGAATCTTTCGGACCTTTTATGACGTTCTCCTGCCCCGGCTCTGAAATGCCGCGCAGCGAAAAACCCTTCGAGTCAAAAATTGTAGCTTTTTCCTCGCCGTCAACAATCAGCGCGGCATCACCCGACAGAATATTTCTGACGATTTCGTTTATATCCGATTCTTCTTTTTGCGCCGCAAACCATGTAATACCGTGCAGGGTCAGCGGTTCAACAACTTCTACGCCGACAGCGCGCAGGTTCACCAACCCGTCAACAGCGATGATTTTAGCGGGCTTCGTGCCTTTTATAAGCAAATCAAGTTCGATTATATCGCCTTGTTCGCCGAGGATTTGTTTGATTTGTTGGGACAGCATAATTCCACCTTTGTTATATACAAAAAATAGCAGAGCATTTTAAATACTCTACTATTATTTTACATTTTTTATGTTTTATGTATTTTAATCACTTTCAAAATTAATAACGCCATGTTTTTCTTCATAACTCTCAATGCAATCACGAATTAAAATTAAAATCTGACTATTAGCGGAACGCCCTTCATAATCAGCTACGACTATCTCATAGCTTTTTGGGACAGAAAAAGCAGAGGTACAAAATTTATAGTTG
>JAITFV010000015.1 GCA_031281115.1 Oscillospiraceae bacterium
CTTTTTAAGTTAAAGGGGCTTGCGCTGTTGCGACAGCGCCCGCTGCGCTCACGCAGCGGAAACCCGTTTAAATTGAAACTGTGGAACAGTTTTCAATTTAAACGATTATACAACAGCGCGGAACCCTGTTATAGCCAGTTAAGTTAAAAACGCTAAAGCGTTTTTAACTTAACTGGCTATAACTTTAAAACCGCCAGCACAATCAGCACCGCACCTCCGAGCCATGAGAAGCTCGCTTTAGACTTATCCGCTGCCTTGTTCCCTGTGAAGCTCCCCAGCGCAATCGCCAGTACGCCTATTACGAGAGCGAGAGCGATTATAAGCAGCTTGTTCGCGCCGCCGAGCGCAGTGCCGATTCCCGCCGCGAGCCCGTCAAGCGACAGCGCAATTGACAGCGAGACCGCTTCGGTAGGGCTGAGAACATTCGAGCGGTCTTCGTCAGCGTCTTCAGGATTGGCGTAAATATTAAGAATAAAATTAAAATTTAGAAGTTTGAATTTTAACTGCCCGTTAATATTTTTGTTTCGCTTTTTTATAAGCGCCTTAACTGCGTTGTCAAGCAGTTTTATAAGCCCTAAAAAGAAAAGAATTAAAAAGCACAGAATGTTCGCAGTATTTTCATTTAAAAACCCGCGGATAAATTCACCCGCAAAGAGCGAAGCAGCCAGAAAAGCGGCAGAAACCCCACTTATAACCATTACAGAGGCAAAAGGAATCTTTATTTTTTTCGCACCATATGCAAAAGAGGACACAAAAGCATCGGCAGAAACTGCAGAAACAAGCAGCAGCGCCTGTGTTAAATCAAAGAGCATGTTTTAACCCTAACCTTTCTAAGTCATTTTATGACTGAAAGGGTTAGGGTGTTAACAGACCATTCCACCAACCCCGCTCACGGCGAAAAATTTTACTCAAAAATCCGCTCGTTCAGGAGTTAGTGGAAAGGTCTAATTTATAAGAATCTTAAAATCACATTATCTTTAACATATTCTTTAATTTGTTCGGGGTATTTTTGCACCCGCGCTTTTATTTTTTCCGTGAGGTCGGAATTCACGAACTGTACAAGTTTGGAAAGCGATTCCCCATTCACTTTCTTGCACAGCGGCGAAATTGTTATCACGACAGAATCGCCGAGCTTCATGGCGCGGAAAGGCCAAAGTTTGCAGTCAAAAGGCTTGCTCATTCCAAGCTTGCAGCCATTTTTGCTGAGCGCGGGGCAGACGCACAAGCCTTTTTCATCGTAATTAATTTTGAAAACGCGGTTCCCGTTTATAAAATCAAATTCGTATTCATCGCTTATTAATGCTGCCAACCCGTCATCAATAACAGGCACTTCCCAAATTTCGCTCTCGTAAAAACCGCAACAGAGCTTACATTCGGCGCAGTCAGCTTCACTCAAAATTCTATTAAGCATAACTTGACCCTCTCGGCATTTAAAGCAACTTCTCGTTTTTCACCGCTTTGCATATTTTTAATTACTGCCGTGCCGCTTTCGGTTTCATTGCTTCCGAGCACCATAGAAAACCGCGCTCCGAGCTTATCCGCATACTTCATCTGTGCGCCGAGCCCGCGCCCCGCAAGGTCAGTTTCTGCCCAAAAACCTTGCTCGCGCAGTTCTTTTACGAGCTTTGCAGCGGCAAGTTCTGCTCCCGTGTCAAGCGCAGCGATATAAAGGTCGCAGGATTTCGCCGGTTCAAAGTCTAAGCCCTGCGCCTGCATAACTAAGATAAGCCTGTCAAGTCCCATCCCGAAGCCAAGCCCCGCTATTTTACCGCCGCCTATTTCCTCAATTAAACCATCGTAACGCCCGCCCGCGCAAAATGTGTCCTGTGCGCCGAGGGAATCGGATTTAAACTCGAAGACGGTGTTAGTGTAATAATCAAGACCGCGAACTAACCGCGGGTTTTCAACAAAGCTGATATTAAATGCATTTAACGCGGTTTTGACTGCACTGAAATGCGTTTCGCAATCGCCGCAAACGTACTTTGTAATCACAGGCGTGTCTTTATTTATTTCGCGGCAGGAATCATTTTTGCAGTCCAAAAGCCGCAGCGGATTACGTTCAAGTCTCTCGTTGCAGAGCCCGCACATTTTTTGTTCTTTGTAATATTCTGTTAGCAATTCTTTATACTGATTGCGGCAAACAGGACAGCCGATACTGTTGATTTCAAGCCGCGTGTTTTTAATGCCGAGCCGCGTGAAAACATCGTTTGCAAGGCAGATTACCTCCGCATCCGCGAGCGGTTTTGCAGCGCCGTAAAACTCCACGCCGAACTGCCTGTGTTCGCGCAATCTGCCGCTTTGCGGCGCTTCGTAGCGGAAACAGCTTGTGAAATAAAACAGCTTCAACGGCAGCGCCTGCCCGGTCAATCCGTGCTCAACTGCCGCCCGCGCCGCACCTGCGGTACCTTCGGGTTTGAGCGTTATGCTCCTGCCTTTTTTATCATCGAAAGTATACATTTCTTTTTGTACAACGTCGGTCGTTCCGCCCATTCCGCGTTGAAAAAGCACGGTGTGTTCAAACGTAGGCGTACGGATTTCCTTACAGCCATAGCTTTCCGCAACGGCTTTCGTGACTTTCTCGGCAGTGTGCCACTTGTGTATATCGGCGGGGAGTTTGTCTTCGGTGCCTCGCGGCGCACGTGTGATTAATGACATTAGTGCTGTTCTCCTTTAAAATTTTATCTAAAAAATGAAAGAATAAATATTAGTGAAATTACCAGTAGTGGAATCCCGAGAATTAACAAGACTAATAATCTACCTTTTATTCTTTTGGCTTTTTCGGAGCGTATTAATTCTGCTCCATAGTCGTCGTTTTCATCGAAATCCTCAATTTCATTAGGGGTAATATCGTTTAATATTTCCTTCGCTTTTTCAAGGTGTAACGGAGCTACATAAACATCAACACCCAAAGAAGAACCGCCCATAGAAACTGATAAAAGTTCTCCCGCACCGCGTCTTTTTAAAACTGTCGGGATTTCACTTTCGTTGAGTGCCGCGACAATAATATCCGTGTTTATATCGTCGGCGAGCGAACAGAGAAAAATTATATCGTTCATATTTTCATTAAGTCCTTTCTTTACCAACGAAGAATGAAAACAACGTTTTCCCCGTTTCAGTCGTATTTTGTTTCAAACTTAAATTCTCGTTTATAGCTACGCCACCCTTTCCGCCGGAAACGACGCCCTCACACAGAGGGGAATTTTTTTATTTTAGCAGTATCCGATTCCCCTCCGTGGAGGGGTGCTGCTTTAGCAGCGGGGTGGTAAAAATATAAAACGCCGCACTAAACCGCACGGCGCCAGACCTTCGGAAAGTGTGAAACTTACTTACGACTTCACGTTCTCTCTCCAGTCCAAATCGCCGCGTTCAAGCGCGTGTATCAAAGCCTCGCCTGTCGCAATGTTCGTGGCGACAGGGATTTTTTGCACATCGCAAACGCGAAGTATATTCATGTCGTTGGGTTCGTTCGGTTTTGCACTGATGGGGTCCCGGAAAAAGAAAAGCACATCTATTTCATTACAGGAAATAAGTGATATGATTTGTTCCGCCCCACCCCGCGAACCGCTTAAATACTTTTGAATCTGCAAACCTGTGGTCTCGCCCACAAGTTTTCCCGTCGTCCCCGTGGCACAAAGACTGTGCCGCGATAAAATGCCGCTGTACGCTATGCAGAACTGCACCATTAATTCCTTTTTAGAATCGTGAGCGATTAACGCTATATTCATAATATTCTCGCTTTCCCACTTTCTTAATTTAATTATAACACAAAACTTTCCATTTTAAAATAGTAAAATTGAATTTGCTGTTAAATTTGTGAAATCTTTAGATTTTGCGCAGATAAATCTGTGTATATTTCACAAAAGATGATTTATAGTTTATACTAAAATCCAATAAACTGGTTTATTGGATTTTAGGGATGGCGCTGCTGCGACAGCGCCTGCGGCTCGCAAGCCGCGGAACCCTGTTATCCATTTCTTAAATGGATAACAATATTAACTTCCCGCTAACCTCACTATCTTATCCTCATCCCAGCGTTTCCACGGAGAGAGAATTAAGCCGTTCTCGTCTGCGTCGGGTTCGTAAGCATCGTAAAAATACGAATCTATAATGTTCCGCACCAAATTACGGCTGAACTCGCTGTTCTCAAGGACGATTGCGAATGCGATTTCAGGCTCACCTGCGGGATAATAACCCATGATAACCGAGTTATACTTATCTCCCGGGGCTTGCGGCGTACCTGTTTTAGTCGCTGCCACATCAGGCAGAAAAACAAACTGCGAAGCACCGCCGACAGGCCATGTTATAAAATCAGCGACAGAAACCATGCCGTCGTGTACCGCCTGCCAAACGTCCGGGCGGTCAGCTGCGAAAATATTCGCGATTTGCGGCTCTGTTTCAAAAATAAGCTCCGTAAAATCATAATTCCAGACAGAATCTACTAAATAAGGTCTGTATCTTACCCCGTGATTTGCAATCGTCGCCGCGGCAACAGCAAGGTGCAGCGGCGTAATCAGCGTTTCAGACTGACCGATTGCCGCCTGAATCGTATCGCCGGCTGTAAGCGGGAAGCCGAGCAGTTGTTCGTAAACCTCGGGTGTGGTCATTCTGCCGGAAGGCCCGCCTGTTTCGAGTCCTAAATTTACGCCTATTCCGAGTGCGTGAGAAGTTTCTGCCAATGCGTCTATGCCCGTCCTCCTGCCTACATCATAGTAATAAATATTGCAGGAAACTCTTAGCGCGGCAATAACATTTAAAGAACCATGACCGCCGCGCGCCCAGCAGTGCGGCTGATAATCTGGAAAGAACCTGTACGTACCGCCGCACGGAACCGTCGAATGGCGGGTAACTATATTATTATAAAGCCCTGCAGCAGAGGTTATCGGCTTGAACGCCGAACCGGGCCGGTAAAGCCCTGAAGTTGCACGGTTGAGTAGAGGGGTAAGTTCAGCGTTTAATACCGATTCGTAATTCAAGACATAATCATTGATGTCGTAAGTGGGATAAGTCGCAAGCCCTAATACTCTGCCGGTTTTCACCTCAATTACAGCAACTGCGCCACCCTCGGTATTAAGCCCGCGGTAATTGAAAGTCGTGTTGTCGTAAGTTTGGTCAAGCGTGCGGAGCCAGTAAATGTGATTTTGAAGCATTACCTGCAAATCCTCTTGAAATCTTGAATCTATTGTAAGCCGAACGCTGTTCCCCGGACTTGCGGAAACGCTGACTTCATCGGAAACTGCAACCCCCTGCATATTCCGCACGATGGTGCGCGTACCGTTTTCACCGCGCAGAATACTTTCCATCGCGAATTCGATTCCTGTTTTTCCGATTGTATCATTAAGACTGTAGCCGTGTTCCTGCAGCTCCGAGAATTCTTCAGCGGAAATACGCCCGATTGCGCCTCTCGTGTGCGCCATTACGTCACCGTTCAAATAAACCCGCATAGGTTCTTCGATTATATCAATCCCGGGCAGGCTTGAGCTTCGCTCTTTGAGTGCGACGAGCGTTTCAAATGAAATGTCCTCCGCCAATGTAAATCTATTTCTGAACGAGAAATGCCGCAGCTCCATCTCATACCGCACACCCGCGACTGCGCGCCCTGTTTCCGCATCGTAACCGCTGCTTATACTATAATTATCGAACAGCGCTTTTATGCACTGTTCAATCGTTGCGTCTATATTAACACCGATGAAACGCTTGAAATCCTCGATTGCGCTTTCCTGCACATCTAAGAATTCAAACGGCTCGGCAGTCGTAACAGGTACGCTGTCCAGCCAGTCTTCGCCGCGCTCGGCGAGAATTGCGAGCGTTCTTTTTATTGTCTCGTTTTCCTCGCCGAAAGGGAAAAATGCGCGCTGAATTATAACTTTATAAACAGTCTGGTTGCCGTTAAGCACTCTGCCCTCGGAATCAACAATCTGCCCTCTCGCCGCTTGAACAGACTGATTAGCGGTGAAGTTCCTCTGAGTCTGAGCAGAATAATATGCTCCGTCAACTATTTGGATTTTCATGAGCCTCGCAACGCCGACAAACCCAAAAACCAGCATTATACCTACTAATACTGAAAATCGGATTACGAAATTTAATTTTTCGAGCTTCTTTTCGCCGGGTAATTTAGGTAGATTCATTATTTTCCCCATGATTATCAAGTTCAAACAATTGCCCGTTTTCCTTTTCGCTGAGCTTCACAAAAATAGCCCGTATTAAAAAATAAACGGCAGGCGACAGTACAACTGCCGACAGATACGAAGGAATAATGTATAGAATTAAAACTACGTTTGAATTTGGCTCGCCCCAAATAAAATATTTGAAAAAGTATTCCATGAACGCCATTATGATACACGTAACCGTCACTAACCACAAATGATTCACGAAGTTCGGGCGAATCAGGTTCATCACCAGCAGGGAAGCGGCAAGCGCACACGGCATAAGCCATACGCTCGACATTCCGAACAAGTTCCCGCAGGCTGTGTCAATCATCAGACCGCAGAACGCGCCGAAAAGCGCGCTTCCGACCTCGCGCTCAAACATAGCGACAGCGATTGCGAGCGGTATAATCAAAAGCGGCTGCCATCGCCGGAAAAAGCCGCCGGTCATCAGCATATAAAAGAACAGCAACACTAAAAAGCAGCACAGCCAGCGAAAAAAAATCTTCTTGTCAATATTTCGGGTGCGCATCAGCCCCTGAGACCTGAATCCTAAACCCTCTTTCACGGAATCACCCCCTGACCCTCAAACGCGGTGATTATATATACATCAGCGACACGTACAATATCCTCGGCGGGCTCAATCAACGCATGCAGGGAAAGCCCGTTATCAGCGGGAAAAACCTCCGTCACCGTACCTATGATTAAACCCGGGGGATACACGCTTCCTCCCGAAGTGACTACGATGTCGCCTTCTTTAATGCCGCTGTCATTTTCAATATAACGCATAAGGCATAGCCTGTCTGTAAGGTATAAGAAGTCGTTTTCAATGATTCCGACGGCAGACGGCGTTTTAACGCCTATATTTATTTCTGCTGACAGAATAGTTCTGACCCTTGAATAAGTAGGGGCGATTTCCGAAACGATTCCCACCAGCCCTATGTCTGTGATTACGGGGTCGTTTAATTTAATGCCGTGGTTTGAACCTCTGTTAATCGTGAAGTTCCCGGAAACACTCACAGCTTCGCGCGCTATTACCGCCGCAGGCAGAGAAAGAGAAATATCTTCGCGTTCGGCGGTAATTCCGAGCATTTCATACAAGCGGTGATTTTCCTCTGTTAAAGCATCTTTATCCATAATAAGTGCATGCATTTCCGATATTTGGCGACGCAGTTCGTCATTCTCGGATTTATATTGACCGGCGTTAAAAAGCATATCAAGAGTGCCGCTGACCCAGTTTGAAATAGACGTCGCCGCATACGAAAAAGGCCGTGTTACAGTTTTAAGTATAGCTTCGGGGATATTGGCGGCGCCCGCGTTCATAGCTGCGTGAAGCATAAGCCCGAAAAGCAGCGCAAAAATGCAAAGCAAAACTTTAAAACGCACGCTTTTTATGAAATCTTTCAAGCCACTGCCTCCCTCTAACGTACAGAAAATTGCGTAGATATTAGACTTCTTGCGTAATTCGTTTGCAGTAGAATTTTCGGCAAATTTTCCGCCCTGCTTCGTTAAAATTTTTCGCAAGGCACGAAGCATTACGAAAAATTTACTCGAAAATCCACTCGCTCAGAGTTACGCAAGAAGTCTATTGAAATAAATTCAATGTCTACACTCGCCGCTGATGGCGGCAGACTGCGGTAAAACTTTAATAGCGCGTATCGTCCTCATTAAGCACATCTAATAGCTTGTCGATATTTTCAAGCACTTTGCCCGTGCCTTCCGCTACGCAGTCAATCGGGCGTTCAGCGATTTTTACCGGCATACCTGTTTCTGCGTGAATCAATAAATCCAAACCTTTTAAGTTTGCGCCGCCGCCCGCAAGCATTATCCCTGTATCAATTATATCCGAAGCAAGCTCGGGCGGGGTTTTTTCAAGCGTAACCTTAACAGCTTCAACAACA
>JAITFV010000197.1 GCA_031281115.1 Oscillospiraceae bacterium
GTAGGTACGTTTTACAACGCGGTGACCTCCTTATGTGCATGACCGACATGAAGGGTAATGTCGCATTGCTTGGTCACACGGCATTGATGACTGAAAACGACAAATATATCGTCAATCAACGTGTCGGTTTACTTAGAGCAAACGGTCGTTTCGGCATTGATTATCCTTTTCTTTTCATCATCACAAACTACAAAGATTTTTTAGAGAACCTTCGCGGTCGTGCGAATAGTGGAGTTCAAGTAAACCTTTCGACCGCTGAAATTAAGGCTTCAAAACTTGTTCTTGCTCCCGAAAGCATTAACAAACAATTTAATGATATTGCGAAGCCCATATTTCAAACGATTATGGACAATCAGCTTGAAAATAACCGCCTCGCCACTCTCCGTGATACCCTCTTACCCCGCTTCATGTCCGGCGAGTTATCTGTTGTCGAAGCCACCGCTAAATGATGATTTATCTTTGTGTTGTTTTCGATTTTATCATCAAGCGAACCGAGAATTTTTGCAATCGCAGTTTGCTCGGTTTTATCGGTCGGCACGGTAACTTCAATCTGTTTCATGACCGAACCCGAAACCTCTTTGAAAGTCGTGCCGCTCCCCATGTTTTCTATCCTCTGGCGGTTGTAAACAAGCAGATAATAAAGGAACAGAAAATCAGTATCGTCATTTGGAACGATGCTCTTGAAACCTTGATTTGTGCAAATTTCATTTTCGCCGATAGCCACATAACCTATCGGCGCACGGGAGGTAAATAGAACGCTGTGTTTTGGCATGAGCCGAGCAGAACTGTTTTTCAAACCTCCCGCTGTGATGTTTCGCTCACCACGGCGTATAAAACGCCCTTGAAAAGTTGACAAATCTCTCGGCGTTATCCAAGCGACATCACCGCCATAATAGCTTTCGTTTTTGGTTGACGGCGTACCGCCGCCGATTATATCTCCAAGGTCTGATAATGTGCATTTTTTCCAATCGCTCATTTGCATCGCCTCCTCATCCAATAAATTTTCTGTGCGAATTTTTGACATTCGCTTGATTCACCATTGCGTAATGCATGGTCGTATCTATTCTAACATGACCAAGTAGCCGTTGTACTTGTTCTATGGGCATTCCTTTATCAATCGCTCGTGTTGCCAATGTTCGCCGAAATTTGTGTGGGTGTACTTTTTGCATATCCGCCAGTTTGCCGATTTCACGGAGTCGGGTTTCCACGCCGCCAATCATCAGTCGTTCGTGCGGTGCGGATAAAGACACGAAAAGTGCGGGGTTGCCGTCGCTCCGGCTGTCGAGATAGTTCAATAAGTGTATTTTTGTCCGGGCATCGAAGTAAACCACTCGTTCGCTGCCGCCTTTGCCAAGCACCACGCATTCCCGCTCGTGGAAGTTGATGTCTTCTCGGTTTAGCTGCACCAACTCGCCAACGCGCATCCCTGTGGATGCAAGCAAATCAACCATCGACAAATCTCGTATTTCCCCACAGGCATCGCGGAGTAGTTCCAAGCCCTCATCGGAAAAGGTTTCTTTGATAGGCTTGTCCGTTTTGATTTTGCGAATACGCCGCACAGGGCTTTTGAGGATATAGTCCTCGTCTTCAAGCCATCCGAAAAAGCTGTTAAAAATCCGGCGCATATTGTCAATCGTGACCTTGCTTGAGTTCCGCTCTTTTTGGTATTTTGCGAGATAGTTCCGCAGGTCATCGGTGTTGATTTCCCGCACGGGCTTGTCCACAGCATTAAACATCGCTTGAATCGTCGCCTCGTAATACTTCAGCGACTTTTCAGAACAGCCTTCAATTCGCTTTGCGGCAATAAACACTTCGAGCAGTCCTCCGTTCTCGGCGGTTTCCTGTGGTTCGGGCGATTTTCGCTCCGTGATTTCCACGTTGTGGAGGTTGTGCGTCAGCACCCGCCGTAACTCCTCCAATTGCGCCGTGGTGAGCAACAACGCCATGCTTGCTTGAATTTCTGTAATCAGTTTATCCTTCATAATCTCCTCCTGCCTTTCGGTAATTTTATTTAACAGCAGGAGGAGCGGTAAATCATCATTTAGCGGTGGCTTCGGCAACAGATAACTCGCCGGACATCAACTTCGGAAGCAGGGTGTCACGCAGGGTGGCGAGACGAGCAGATTCCGTGTTGTTAGCTTGTATTTGCAAAAACATCGGTTTTACGCTTTCCTCAAAACTTGCAAGGGCATCATCGTTCGGAAGTATAATTTCCAAAGCATTGAGAACAGCGGTGGGCATGGCAATAATGCCTTCCACAAGGCCATCTTCTATAATTTTTTTACGAATTTCACCCTCGCCGCCGCTTTGTGACGATAACGAGCCGTTGGCAAGCACAAGCCCGATTTTACCGTTCGGCGAAAGATGGTGAATCATGTGCTGAACCCCACGCAAAGTTGGCGTTGCCCGATGGCGGTAAGCCATACTTCCAACGCTGGTCATCGTTAAGTGAGCCGTCATTCCAATCAGAAAGATTAAACGGAGGATTTGCGAGTATAAAATCAGCTTTCAAGGTCGGGTGCAGGTCGTTGTGGAAGGTGTCGGCGTTGTACCCGCCGAGGTCAGCTTCAATCCCGCGAATGGCAAGGTTCATCAAAGCCATTTTTCGGGTGGTCGGGTTTGCGTCCTGTCCGTAGACCGAAAGGTTGCCGATATTTCCGGCATGGTTTTTTACAAAGTCGGTAGATTGCACGAACATCCCGCCCGAACCGCAGCAGGGGTCTATGTTCTTACCGTCTTTGATGCAATACCATAAAGCGGTTCTTACTCTCCTACGGCTCGATGGAGTGGCGAAAACCGCTTGATATAAGGGCTTTCTACGGTTATAGGCTGACCGAGGAAGTCCTTTTCTTTGCCCGAAACTCGCGGTCGGCGGAGTCGCCCACCGTGCTTCTGTTATTGCTGTCATGGTTTTGCACACCCCCTTTCGGCTTAATTGGGTTATCGTTAAAAAGTATAGGAATGGTTAAAAGGTTTCTTTAGCTTCTTCTACAATCCGTTCAACATACGCTAATCGACCACGTCCGAGAGTTGCGTAATATTTCGCATGTTTCTCACACGCTTCTATCGCTCTCCGATAAGCCTCTTCACCGTAGTCGGTACGGATTTGGCTGACGAAATATTTTGTGTGGGACTCCTTAATTGTGCGCTTGTATTCGACACCGCCTATCATTGACAGGAAAGCTGAAATATAGTCGCCTGCCGACCCCGGATTCATTCCGGTTCGCAATGCGATTTCCTCTCTGCCGTCGCTGCGCCCAATTTTGCCGTTGTGGACTTGCCGCGCCACGCTATAAGCAACTTCTGCCATATCACTTGAAATGTCGATTAAAACGTCTGTTGTGCTTTCATCGAATAAGCTATCAACCAGCAGAGCTTCGCTTCCAAGAGCCGAGTTATCAAACCTTCGTAATGTCGCCATCAGCTTATCAAATTGATTTATAAACCATTGAAAGTGCTGCGGGAAAAGAGCGGTATTGTGAACATCGGCATCAACAGAGTGTAAAATCCTCTTTGCGACGCTCTTTTCACGGCTCGTGTACCATTCGAGCGGTGAACCGTAAATTGCTTCAATATTATCCTTTTTAGATTCAAGCCTTGCAAAATCTTCCGGCCGATACACATAAATACCGATGCGAAGCGTTCTTTGACGGAATAGTTGAAAAAATATGTGGTAGTCACGGCTGCCGACCGAAACATCGTACCAATCATCATATCCGGGTTTTCGTGAACCGACATCATCACTGCGTTCGCTTGCCTTGCAATATTCTACGAAATTGCTCCAAAACTCGTATCGTCGAATATGCCTGTCTGCGAGTTCACGGGTTGAATTGGGTGGTTCACCATTCGGCTGTTCCCAGTTTTGTGGCGTTGATTCAATTTCGGGGATTTCGGAAACGTCTTCTCGCTCGTCGTTAATAAAGTCAATGTGGAGCAGTTCCGATTTTTGTTCGTCTGTCAAAGTAACATTCCAACGCGACTCCATAAAAGCAAACAAAGACAATCCGCGATTAAGAATGTGCTGTGCCGTCCAGTCATTTTCCTGCGCGACTTCTATTTCTGAATGCGAACCGTTTATATAACCGCGTCTGCCTGCCGTGGTCGGGTTCTTTTTATCGTGGAAGCTGTCATTTTGGAGCGATGAATTTATGTTCTGCGACAAAGGTAGCAAATTGCCGAGGGATGCCGAGAGCCGTTTAGTTTCTTCATCCGTGAACATCCGGTAGGTATTTTTCCAATACCACTTCGACGGTGTTTGCGGAAGGATATGCTCAACGGTCAGTTTATCCTTTTCAACGCGCGTAAACATCCGCCAGTCAACTTTTTGGAGATTGTTTTTAACGGCTTTTTCGTATTCGTATTCATAAAGAAAATAACGTAAATCGCGCCAACCATAGAAACCCTCACCGGAATCAAAACGTCGGTTAGTACGGGCTATAAATGCCCTGATTGCCGAATCCATGTCGCGGCTGACGGTGATGTCCAAACCATCGGCTATTGCGGTGAGCGATTCACTGCCGGTCAGCACATCACGGGATTTATTGTAATATACGCTGCTTTGGTAGTTCGATTGAAAACCGCCGATACGGAAGTTAACGAAGATAAATCTCTCCACAGATTTATACAGCGTTACACGTTCTTCCAATGAAGTAGTTTTTTCTGTGGACATTACCGCAACGACTAACGGCCTGAAATAGCCGATACCGATTCGGTTTAATTTATCAATCCATATCTTTTCATCATCTGCAAAAGCACTGTCGTATGGAAAAAAGCTGTAATACCAATATTCGGCCAACAATTTAAGACTGTTCACATAATCGCTTATTTCCTTTGGCGCGAGTTTGCTGACCAACTGAACTTCTGTTTCGGGTTGCACATCGGAATCATCCTCGTCGGTTTCTAAATCGGACAGTATAACCTCATCATCTGCTTCTTGTATGGGAGCGTGTTTCTCATACACGTTTTTTGCGGAGAATTTTCCGAGCAGAAAACGTATGTAATCATCCCCGCCTTTCCTTGAATAACGGAAATAGGTAATCCAATGAGCGCGGAGAAATTCATCGTCGGAAAGCGGAGTGTTTTGGTTACGCCCAAGCTGATAATAAACTTCTTTCCATGTATCGTTAATATTTTTGCGAAGTTGGGTTTTGTCTTCCGCATCCAACTGTCTATCATCGAAAAGCGTAGTCAAGTAAATGAGGCGGTTTTTCAACAGTTCAAGGTTTGTCAGTTTTTTGCCGCGATTGTTCATGGTCTCGAAAGCCACGAAAACATCGTAATCGTCCTCGATTTCATGAAGGTTAAACATGAGCCGTTGTGTTAGCTTACGGTACAGACGCTCGATGGCGTCAACACCGTCGCTTTCATACAAAGCGCGGAGATTTTCGGTAAAGAAGTTTTTTGCGTATTTTAAGTTCTTTGTGTAATACGTTTCAAAAACAGTACCACCGAACGGTTCATCAAAAACCTTGTATTTCAAATAATTTGCGCTGGGGTTGTCGGTTTCGTAACCGAACAAGTAAGTGGTCACGATATTTTGCGGCGGGCGTTTCCGCACGATGTACTTCGCTTTGAGGTCTTTGAGGGACTCGAAACCTAAGAGAATATCATCATCGTTCTTTTCGGTGTTTTCAGGAAGCCCCTTAATAAAAGCGGCAATTTCATACATTAGGATTGAAAATGTGGTAAGCCGCTGTTGTCCGTCTACCACATGGAATGGTTTGTAACTGATATCGAGAAGCCATTCATCACCATCCCACGATTTCACATCTTTTCGGCTGACCGTTTTTAAGGAAAGCAAACCCGTATAGTGGTATCTTTCTTCGTGAAGGTTCAGCAAGTCCTCCCAAAAATCAGCAAGCTGCTCATGCTTCCACGCATAGCCACGCTGATAATCGGGAATTCTAAAAAGCCTGTTCTGAAACAGAACTGATAACGGTTGCAATTCGTTAGCCATTCAATTTTGAACTCCTTTTTATTGTTCATTCATCGTTTTAATCCAATTAGCTTTTGTATTTATTTTTATTGCTGGAGCAAGAGCCATATATTCAGAAATCTTACTTGTTAAAGTTTTTACATCGACGATAGATGATGCAAGTAAGTGGAGGTCATGTAACGAAATGATTGAAATTTTATTATATGGGTTTCTGCTCATTTTAAGATTCGTGACGATTTCAGTAATAATTGGTGCGACAGTTGCATTTCGTTGTTCCAATACAAAAATGAAATTATTAATTGAAGGATTCGCATCAAGAATTTTACAAGCCCGTTCTATGTTGTTCCAATCAATATTTTGTGTTTTATCTTTTACTTCGACACTAATCCGTGGCGTATCGGCTTGCATCACACAAATATCACCCGGCTTTTTTGCTCTTGCATCCGCTGCTGTTTTATAGTCCTCAACTCCTGTTATAATACATTGACTTGGGCTAAATATCGTATCAAAACAAGCAGCGGCGATACATTTAGTAAGTTCCGGGTCAGAAGTCCGTGTAAGGAAAGCCATTATATCGATTTCAATTTGAGTTTCAGCGCGTAGGGCTTCTAAAGAAGCGATACGACGGGTACGGATTTCTTTTGCAATGACAATTAAGAACCGCACCACTTCGGTCGCTTGCTCTGGTGTAAGTTCATTTATTTGGTTAAGTATTGTTGCAAATAGTTTTAAGTCGAAAACTGTTCGTTGTGTTGTGTCGAAATCAACATTAATCCGTTTATGTGAACGCATTTTCTCTATTGCACGGCTTCCTTGCATACCGGAATTGTCTGAACAAAAATCGAGGCAGAGTTCGTATTTCGCAAGCAATGGAATGCTAATCTCTTCGTCTTCAGAACGAATGCTGTAACCGCCGGGGATTGCTTTGTTCTGCTCATCACGCGCCCATATTTTGCAACAATCTTCATTCGGATGATATATTTTTCGCCACGCCGCAGTAAATATAAGGCTGGCCGGTGAAACCCAACCATAGCTACCCCACTTCCACTTTTTTATATTTTTAAGAAGAGGAGTCGGTATGGCTTGTTCATTACAGGAACTTGTTTCCGCAACAAGCACATCAAGTTTTTGTCTAATAGTCATTTTCATTCTCCTTATTTCGCTTCAGCCCATGCGATGTTCGTTTTCAAATCCGCAGGCATCGTGAATGGGTAGCAAATCCTAAAATAGTATTCCGGTATTGTTTTATTTGTATAGCTTGTTCGTACATCGAACCCAAAATCACGCATTGCTTTTAACAGATTTTCAACGGTATCTGTGTCATTGCCAATCACAGAATACGGCTGTACTTTGTTGAGCAACGAATCTTTTAAAGCCAACCTTTGATACTGCATTGCTGGCGAAGATGAATGTGTGTCAAAGTTAATTTCAAATTTCGGGTATGGTTCTGTAAAATGACCGTACAATGGCATTAATGAATCATAGGATGTAATTTCGCAAATTCCCCTGTGAATTTCCGTCCACAAATATTGCACTTCTATACCATCGGAAAACGAACAAAAGGCTTTTGCTGTAATTTTTTTAATGCTTGATGTTACATTTCCGAAGAAAGTTAAATCTATTTTCGTGGTTGGCATACCATTCGAAATGCTGCCAAGCGTTATTTCAAGTTCGCCGTTCTTAAATATCCATTTAACATCTATCCCTGTCACAGCACCTGTTTTATTAAATTCGGGGTATTCGCAAGAATCCGTCTCCTCCATATCAAAAAGATTCATTTGTTTTATGTCAGAATACTTATTCGCTTTCTTTGCTCGTGATTTCCGAGCAACGGCTCCTTTGCGTTTATCAAATGACAATTTCTGCTCAGGGTCGATAAGCGGCACTTCGTATTCAACAAGACCTTCTAATTGATAACGTAATGCCTGTCCAATTCGGTAAGCAATTGGCGGGCAAACTGAATTCCCCACTTGCTTTATTCCTTCGCCATTGGAAAAAGGAATGATGAAGTCTGTCGGGAAACCCTGTAGTCGCTTTAGTTCATCTACCGTGCATTTACGATTTTTCCAATGGAAGGGGCCATCGTACCTCCCTTGATAAGCAATGATTGTACGGCAAACTTCGTTTGGGTCCATTTTATAAAGAAAATTCGAGAACTTTGAGCGCCAAGCAAATAGTGGCTCAGGATGCCCCATTTCTTCCGTATAGAAACGATAGTTTTCGCCACATGGGATATCGGGAAGTAAATGCCCATATTTACCGCCATACGGAGGTACTACTTCATTTTCGTCGTAAATATCTTCTAAGGTTTCGAACGGTGTTATATATGGTCTTTTTTCAATCGAATCCGGCCCATGCGTGGGACGTGGAAAACGAAATTCAATATTAATATCATTTCGTATACCAACTAAAAACACCCTCTCCCTTAACTGAGAAACGCCAAAATCAGCCGCATTTAAAATACGCCAAAAAAGACGGTAGTCGACTTCTTCGAATGCGGCACAAATAATCTTAAAATCCTCCCCTTTTTTAGAAGATAAAATTCCTCGTACATTTTCAAACACAAAGGCTTTCGGCTTAAAATGATTAACATACTGGCAATAATCCCCAAACAAAGTGCCTCGTATATCACTCGTTCCAGCAACGCCTCCGGCGCGTCTGCCTGCCGCCGAAAAACTTTGGCATGGGGGGCCGCCTACAATATAATCAACATCGGAATTCCAAAAATCCTGTGGCAACATTTTTGTTATATCAATAGGTTTTATATTATCTTCTGTTGAGCCTGTTAATCTTCTATTGTGGTTTAGTGTCTCGCAGCAATTTTCATCCCATTCAAGTGTTTTCAAGAACGAGAATCCGCATTTAGACATACCAACTTCAAAGCCACCGATGCCCGCAAAAAGACTTAGGGCAGTTGCTCTATTCGAATTCACCATGATTAATCGTCCTCCTTAGTTAGGAAGCAAATCCATTCATTTAATGCCATTTGCATTACCTCACTTAATTATTATCTTCACGAGAAAGTTCCATGATTTCATGCAGTTCGCAATCCAAAGCGGAACAAATTTTAATTAATATATCCGTTGTGATGTTTTCACCTTTATTTAGTTTTGCGATGGAAGCCGTGCTGATTCCGGTGGCTTTCCTCAAATCCTGTTTATTCATTTTTTTATCAAGCAATAAATGCCATAACCTATTATAGCTGATAAACATTTAAATCCTCCCAATGTGCGCTCAATATAATACGCATTGTTTTGTTTATTTATAGACACCTTCCAAGAAACCAAATCTGCCGTTAGTTTTATCGTTTGTAAAATGAATCACATTTGCCCCTCTTCCGACCAAATCCACAGACGGGACGTCGTTTTCCGCTATGATAATTTGTCCGTAGTTTTGATTCTCAAGCAAATAATTATAAAGACCGTTCTTCATTCTGTCTGAAACCCCGTCATCACCGATTAGGCGGAACGATACGGTCGGGGAATCGGCAATAAGGATGCCCGGCGCAAATGCCCCATGTTCACTAAGATATCGCATAACGCAAAATGCTAAAACGGTATTTAAATAAGCGATATATCCTTTTCCGAAATTTGTTTCAATCTTGGCCCGACCATCCACACAAATATCGAATCTATCTATGTCAAACCGAGCAGTGACAAAATTATCATAATCGCACCCGTTTAACATTTCTGTTATGTAGTCGCTCATTTTGTTTACAAATTCTGTATTTTCCATCAGCAGACTCTTTGGTAGAAATTTTAATTCGGACTGCATATCATCTTGTTCGTCAACGCTCATAACTGCTAAGTTCGCATCCATTTCCATTATTGCTCGGTCAATGGCATCGATTTCGCTTTTCATATTAATTGTATTGCGGTAGGTTAATAAATTTTCCTTTAACGCTTCTTTTTGCGGGTTAAGTTCGTTAATTATAAGAACTTCAAGGTCAGATTTTTCTCTTATTAGTTCGGAAATTCTTGATTCAATATTTGTGATTTCCGCTTCGATTTCATTGTACGCTTCATTCAAATCAACTAACTGGGCTTGAATGCGTACCGCTTCTGCCTCTGCCGTTTCTGTGTATGAGGTGTTTTGCTTTGGCGGAATTTCACCGTTACAAACGGGACACTTGGCGGTTCGAGAGTTTATCACAAGGTGTTTTTCGCCATCTGAAATAAAACGCAATCTTTTAATATCAGCAAAATACTGTGTTTTAAGATTGACATATCTATTTTTAACAACATTACATTCGGTTAGCCTTAACTCGTCAACATACAGGCTTTCGAGTAATTGTTGGACTCTGTCCGCCGCTTTAAGCAGGGATTTTTCAATATAAGACATAGCTTTTAATGTATCTGATATCGACCGTTCCAAGTAATCAGTACTTTCAATTTCTGCGCTTTCCATTATTTCAAGTTTGCGCTGCCGTAGCTGTTCCATCCGTTTGGAAATATATAGCCGCACAGCCGCCCTTCCGGTTTTTTTAGAGGCTTTAGAAACCCTTACGGTTTCTTCATCGTAATTTTGGCCTGTTAAAAGGTAAATGAGGGAAGCAACGATATACGTTTCATTTACAAAGGATTCGGGATAAAAAATCGGTGCAGACTTTATGATACGACCTTCGCTTATTAAAAACATTTGCTTTATGGTTTTCCAAGTGAAAGCATATTTTTTTGAAAAGTCCTGCTTGCTAATTATTTGCGGTTCTCCTTCAACACCAAGCAGTCGAAGCCAAACCTCGTTAATGTTATTCTTTTTACCGCTTATACTGTAGGTTCCGGTATCCACTTCGTTAATTTGACTGCTGACTTTTATTTTTGTTTCCTCGATATTACGAATAAAACCTACCTTCCCCTTGTCAGTCGCAACAACCATCTTAACGCAATCATATCCGGTGTTTCCGATTGAAAACGGCGAACCGTGGGTTGGGTCTTTTTTCTCGCCTGCGTATCCGAAAATAAAATTAATGCAACGTAAAATACAGCTTTTCCCCGTGTTGGGCGGCCCGTATATGACGTTCAAACCGCGAATAAAGGAAATAGTCGATGTCTTTCCGTCTTTACCTGTTGCAATAATTTTTTCAATGTAAAATTTCGGCATAAAATCACCCCTGATACGATATAATCGGCTGCTTGTTAATTAACGACAATAATTCCCGTTCGGTTTTGTTTTGACACGCCACTATGACTTTTTTCAAAATATCGTAATATTCATCAGCATATTCTGTATCAAGTTCGGCACAACATTCTTTTCCAGACTCGTTTATTTCATAGCAAAACCCTACGTTTGTATTTTTTAACGTAATCTTGCCGTTTATTACGAGTTCCTGCAGAGCCTTTTTCACCATTTCACGCCGAAGTGAAAATTCACCGAACCGAAAATCCCCATCGCCGTGAAGGTTATATTCGGCTATCCCAAAATTACGGGCATTTAAGGTAATCAAGTCAATGGCAGCTATACGCTCAACGGTGTTTGCTGCCTTGGAATCCGTGGCAAGGAGCAGCAATAATCTGAGCGAAACTTCAAAAACTGTATTATAAATTTTATCCATTGACCAACACCCACGATTTTATTGTGTTGACGTTTGCCAGCATATGGCAAACGCCTTTTTTCTGACTGGCACCAATCCATGTTGTTCTTCTTTTCAGCCAGCATACGCTTACATCGTTACCCGTCGCTTTATCAAGAACCGCCCGAAGCCTTAATAAGCCATTGTCATAATCCTGTTCGTACATATCTATTATCACGTCATAAATTTCTTTCATAAGTGCTTCAAAATGGTCAGGTTCATTTTCGCCAAACATTTCACGAGTGCTTAACCTCACGCTTTCAGCCGCATAAAAGTCCTCGCGCTGACGACCAAAATGGGTTTGATGTTTCGGAAATGCCGGATTCCTTCTTGAAAAAGCTATGATGTTTTCCGCGCTACCATATGCCTACATTAACTTCACTACATATGGAATTTCTATGTCTTTAATTTCAACTGGCGGAGTTAAAACAACTGGCAAGTGTTCATAAATAGGTTCTTCACTTTTAATGCTTGCCCCCGACACTCTTGTTTTTACAGGCACTTTGCTTTTCATACTTTCATTATTGCGGGTAACCGCAAGCACCCAAACCTCTGCGAGATAGTCTTCAGGGGTTTTATTTTGCTTGTAAGTCTTAAACAATTTTAGATTTTTCTTGCCCAATGAAGTGTCGTTTTGAACGAGAGAGTCCACCGCATCGACTACGATATTTAATGATTTTTTATTAATGTTCGGTGTTAGGTTAGCAGCAAAAAAGCAACTTACGCTATTTGCGATACCGGGGAGCTGCGCTATTGAGATGAATGCATCCGGCACTTTCTCATTTCTTTTCTTTATTTGTGTAATCCGGGGTGCCGCTATATCGGGAATGTCGTCAGCGGTAAATTGGGGGTTATATGTAAGCGATTCAAAAAGCAGCGTATAGAAATTCAATACGCCCGAACCGTCTTTTGTGATTACGCCAAGCTCAGTGGTGAAGAGTTTTTTGTCATCGTCATAATATTTAAAAGCCGATTTTTTATTCATGTTCGGACGGATGACTTCGCAAAAAGTGGCTACACACAAGGCTTCTCGGTTCACTCTAACACCCCCCAAATAAAATTTTACATAAATTTTCGGTAAATTTTGCGTAAAAAGATTTAGATTACTTGTCCTTTATACTTTTCTTGTAGGCAGCAGGCGGTATGCATCAAGCATAAAAAGACGGACAAGCCGCCTGTCTCGAACCCTCATTCTCAATATATCACATTCGTTTGCTATTGTCAATGCAATATTCACGATTGCAACTGAGTGGTGCCCCGTGTCACCATCTTCATACATGCAATACTGACTCATCTCAACTCTAATTATTATAATTAAAAATCAAACTATCGTCAAGAGGGTAGAAATAAATAGTATATTCAAGTGCTGCCTTGTCAAAACTTTCAGCTCAAACCCCTTGTATTTTAAATCAGAATATAGTATAATAGGTATGCACACTGTTTTCTACAGTAGAATTTAACCAATGGCAGGTTCACACCTGTTCGGGTTATATTTTAAACAATTTTCACTAAAAGAAAGGAATCAACATTATGCGTCAATTATATGTCACGGACAACCATCCAACCATACCAACGCTTATCGGT
>JAITFV010000243.1 GCA_031281115.1 Oscillospiraceae bacterium
TAAAAACGCTTTAGCGTTTTTAACTTAACTGGCTATAAAACAAAAAACCATGATTTTACGGACGCCAAAAAATGGCGTCCCTACAATCGCGTAATATAGCAATTCCATGCAAAACGGAATTGTTTTGAATATGGTACAAAAGAGGGGACAACCGATGTCTAAAGATTATAACAATACTTTAAATTTACCGAAAACCGAATTTCCCATGCGGGCAAATCTTCCCGAGCGTGAACCGTTGATGCTCGAGAAGTGGGAAAACGAGCGGCTTTATTACAAATTAGCGGAGAAAAACAAAAATAAAACTAAATATGTTTTGCACGACGGTCCACCCTATGCTAACGGCGATATTCATATGGGTCACGCGCTTAATAAAATATTAAAAGATATAATTGTGAAATTCAAGGCAATGACAGGATTTAACACGCCTTTTGTACCCGGGTGGGACTGCCACGGTCTGCCTATAGAACTGCGCGCACTCAAGGAACTCGGCATTGACAATAAAAAAGTTGAAGTCGGTGAGCTCCGCAAAAACTGCCGTGAATACGCGCTGTCGTTCCTTGACCGCCAAAAAGCGCAGATGAAACGCATCGGCTCGTGGGCGGATTATGATAACCCGTATTTGACAATCGCCCCCGATTATGAAGCTAAGCAAATCGAAATATTCGGCGAGATGTACAAAAAAGGTTATATCTACAAAGGACTCAAGCCTGTGCATTGGTGTGCAGATTGCAAGACCGCGCTTGCAGAAGCCGAAATCGAATACGAAGACGATGAGTGTTTTTCTATTTACGTGAAATTCCCCGTCACCGATGATAAAGGCAGATTTGCCAAAGACAACGTAGATTTAAGCAAGGCTTACGTGTTGATTTGGACAACTACGACATGGACGCTGCCGGGGAACCTTGCAATTTCACTGGGTCCGAGTTACGACTATACTTTTCTTAAAGTAAATGGTGAATATATCTTGGTCGCGAAAGAACTCGCGGAAAAAGTTGCAGAAGCATGCAAAATCGAAAATTACGAGCTTGTGGGCAGTTATAAAGGCAGTGACTTAGATTTAATCGAAACCGCGCATCCGTTTCTGCCGCGCAAGAGTATTGTAATCATCGGCGACCACGTCACTCTTGAGAGCGGTACGGGCTGTGTTCACACTGCGCCCGGCTTCGGCGTGGAGGACTACGAAGTGTGCAATTCATACAGAACACCCGAGGGTTCCCCTTTGTTTGAGATTATTGTTCCTGTTGATGAAAACGGCAGAATGACAGCGGAAGCAGGTGCGAATATTGCGGGAAAAACTACAGAAGAATCAAATAAAATTATCGGCGAAGATTTAAAAAGTAAAAATTTACTTCTCGGCGCGACAAGATTCAATCACTCATATCCGCACTGCTGGCGTTGCCGCGAGCCGATTATTTATCGTGCGACAGACCAGTGGTTCTGTGCGGTTAGTAAATTCCGTGACGAAACTATAAAAGCGATAAACGAAACGCAGTGGATTCCGAAATGGGGCGAGGACAGAATCCTCAACATGGTGAAAGACCGCAGCGACTGGTGCATTTCTCGTCAGCGCAGGTGGGGCGTACCTATTCCTATGCTTTACTGCAAGGACTGCGGCAAGGAACTTTGTGACGATAATACTATAAAAGCTGTTTCGGAATTGTTCAGAAAAGAAAGTGCAGATGCGTGGTATATTAAAGATGCTTCCGAATTTATCCCGACCGATGTAAAATGCAGTTGCGGCTGCGGTAATTTTGAAAAAGAACTTGATATCTTTGATGTTTGGTTTGATTCAGGTTGCTCTCACGCTGCTGTTTGCGGGCAGCGGAGCGAGCTTCGCACCATTGATAACGACGGCGCTGTAACCCCCTGCGACCTCTACCTTGAAGGAAGCGACCAGTTCAGGGGCTGGTTTCAATCTTCACTGCTGACCTCGGTTGCCGTTTACAATCGTGCGCCTTACAAGGCAGTAAGCACACACGGCTGGGTTCTTGATGGTGAGGGTAAGGAAATGCATAAATCCAAAGGCAACGTAATCCCGCCTGCATACATCGTTGATAAGTATGGTGCAGACGTTTTAAGACTTTGGGTCGCCTCGCTTGACTTCCATTCGGACGTAAAAATTTCAGATGATTTACTCAAGCAAATCTCCGAAACCTACAGGAAAATCCGCAACACAGCACGTTATATTCTCGGTAACTTGGGAGATTTTAACCCCGGAGAAGATTCTGTTGCGGTAAACGAACTTGAAGAACTTGACAAATGGGCATTAAACTGCTTTGATGCACTTACGGAAAAAGTCATTAAATCATACGAAGATTTTGATTTTTACTACGCCTATCACGCGGTTAATAACTTCTGTGTTGTTGACATGTCGAATTTTTATCTTGACATCTTAAAAGACAGATTATATTGTGAAGCGGCGGCAGGCGTGAAGAGAAGAAGCGCGCAAACCGCGATTTACACTATATTGCACGGGCTTGTGAAGCTCATCGCGCCGATTCTCTGTTATACAGCAGACGAAATCTGGGCAGAATTATTGAAAAATGCGAAGCTCGCAAACGATGATAATAGCAGCGTAATCTTCAATCAAATGCCTGCGAAATCCGGCGTTCAGGTCAGCGATGAATTTATGGCGAAGTGGACTGCAATCCGTGCATTACGCGAAACGGTTCTAAGCTCACTTGAACAGGCGCGTGCCGCGAAGGTAATAGGAAAATCTCTTGAAGCCAAGGTAATTATAAAAGGTGCGGGAAATTTTGAGAGAGAAGTTTTATCAGAATTAGCAGCAATTTTCATTGTTTCGCAAGTAGAACTTGAAGCCGGAGAGACCCTTGAAATCATCGTGCAAAAAGCTGACGGCGTAAAATGCCCGCGGTGCTGGGTTTATAGCGAAAACACAGATGAGGACGCACTTTGCGCGAGGTGTTCGCGAGTAGTAAAAACATGAACATAAAGGTATTCGCGCGCAAAAAAAATTCTCTTGCGCGTCTCGTAACATTGCTCGCAGCCACAGTATTAATCGGCATCGACAGGCTGACGAAATGGCTTGCTGTGATTAATCTTAATGAACCGGGGAAGCCGCGTTCAGTGAACATTATAAATATAAACAACACGAATATTCTTAATTTTACATACGTTGAAAATACCGGAGCGGCATTCAGCGTGTTGCAAGGGCAGCGGCTTTTTCTGATTATCACAACGAGCCTGCTTGTGATGGGCGTATTGATTTTTCTGCTCACCGACAGACTTAAAAGCAAGCTGATGATTGCGGCGCTGACGCTTATAGTTGCCGGCGGTGCGGGAAATTTAATAGACCGTGTATTTTACGGCTATGTAGTTGATTTTATAGACTTCGAGATTATCAATTTCGCAATTTTTAATTTTGCAGATATTTGCGTGGTAACAGGTGTGTTTTTAGGCGTGTTCGCCACAATTAAGGAAGAATACATGAACTACAAAAACAGAAACGACTTGAAAAAAAATGATTTATAATGTGACGGAAACCGGTGAGCGAATAGATAGATTCCTCTCTGATAACGCGGGTCTAACGAGAACCGCTGTTGCAAAACTCATAGAAGCGGGGAATTGTAAGATTAACGGCGTTGTTAAAACGGCGAAGAATCATAAGTTAAAAGCGGGCGACGAAGTTTCGCTCACTATTCCGGAAGCGGTTGAAATCGGGATTATCCCCGAGGAAATGCCGATTGAAATTATTTACGAAGATGATGATTTATTGGTTGTGAATAAACCGCGCGGGATTGTTGTTCACCCCGCGCACGGCAACGAGAGCGGCACTTTAGTGAATTTCCTTATGTACCACTGCGGTGATTCTCTGTCAGGAATCAATGGTGAAATCCGCCCGGGAATCGTCCACAGAATCGACAAGAACACAAGCGGTTTACTGCTCGCCGCAAAGAACGATTTTTCACATACGAGGCTCGCTGAACAGCTAAAAGCGCGCGAAGTTATACGCGGGTATCAGGCGGTAGTGAGCGGCTTTATAAGAGAATCGGGAACTGTGAACGTGCCGATTGGACGGCACAAAATCAAACGCAAAGAAATGACAGTGAACGGTTTAAATCCGCGCGAGGCAATCACACGTTACGAAGTAGTGAAAAATTACGAAAATGCCTCGCACTTGCGAATCTGCCTTGAAACAGGGCGCACACATCAAATCCGCGTTCACATGGCGTATATCGGTCATCCGGTTTTGGGCGATGATGTCTACTGTAACGGCAAGTCAAAAGCTTTTGTACGCTATAAACGTCTTGGAGGGCAGTGTCTGCATGCTTGCAAGCTCGGATTAATACATCCGCGAACGGGGGAATATATGGAATTCGAGTGCGGGTTGCCGGAGTATTTTACGAAGCTGTTGGGACAATTGAGGGAAACATGATTTATTATAAAAAGTGCAATTATGAATTTTAACAACATCTTTTTTATCGCCGATGCCGACGGTACACTGCTCACCGACGACAAGCGCATCTTAGAAACCGACAGAGCTGCAATACGCGAACTGACAGAGCACGGCGGTTTATTTGCAATCGCGACAGGGCGCGGCGTTGCGCTTGCCCGGACAGTTTGGAGTGAACTTTTCGACAGCGGAGAGCAGGGCGCAGACACACCCGCCGTCATATTTAACGGCGCGGCTGTATATGATTTTAAGCGGGAATGTTTCCTGTGGCAAAGTACGCTTCCCGAAATTGCAAAAGATTATATAAAACGCGCTTCAGAGCGGTTCCCCGCGCTTGGGGTTGAGATTTTGCGCGGCGATGAAATCTATGTAACAAGTACTAACCGCAGGGAAGAAGAACACCTTGCGCTGGGGCTTACAGAGCCTATCAGATGCGGTTTTGACGATGTTCCGCCCGATAACTGGATAAAAACATTGCTTGTAGGCGAACCCGAAGAAATAGATGAAGCGATTGAATTCACGAAAACGCAGGGATTCGATGAAGTGCATTTAGTACGCAGCGCGCCGGTATTTTACGAAATGTTACCGAAAGGTGTAAACAAAGGCACCGGTTTCAAAAAACTGCTTGAGATTATGAACCTGAGCGATAAATTTATCATTGCGGCTGGTGATTTCATGAATGACCTCGAAATGCTGCAAATGGCAGACTTAGGTATCGCAGTCGCAAATGCCGAGGACTGCGTGAAAGACACAGCAGACTTAATCGTCTGCAATAATAACAGCGGAGCTATGCATGAGATTATCGAATACTTGAAGAGGGTGAATTAATCATGAGAAAACCGGCTTGCTTTTTATTATGCTTGATTATAATATTTACTGCAACGGCGTGTGGTTATTTGGACGAAATCATACATGAAGTAAATCGGGAACTTGCGGCATTGGCGCATCTCGAATTAATTGATGATGTAAGAGAACGTGAAGAAAGACGAGCAGAGGAAATTGAGGAACAGCAGGAAGCCCGCCGCGAAAGAGCGCAGGAAAGCACACAGGAAAATGCGGCTGTTCAACAAATTCTTGATTTAACTTCGCCGGCTGCGTTTACTGACAGCGTGTGGGAGCAGTATGGGATTATTCTGCAGGACAGTGAAGGGCTTTTATATACCGATAAAGGCTTGCAATATAAACAAGAAATTGAGTACGCTTTATGGTTATTTTCGCCCGAATTTATGAGAAAACTTGCGGATATTTTTCACAAAGAATACAGAGCAACTTATATTATACGCCTTGGCGGGCATAACGACGACCAATACGGAACCGCCGTGTGGTCTAACAACGTAACAGTAACTTTATACCTTGATAACGACCCCGAACTCTGCGGGATTACCGCACCTGTTTTAGCGCATGAAATCGGGCATACTATACATTATTTAGTCGAAGAATACATAGGGGAAGAGCAAAGCGAACTCGACATGATGTCGTTCAACGGCGATTTCGATTACGTCGGAGACAGATACGACAGAGTTTGGCGGTATAAACTTCACGGAACTACCTTCGCGTATGATTACAGCCTGTATTGCTACTACGAAGACATAGCGACTGTTTTTGAACTTTTAGTTGAAGCTCCCGATGATATGGCAGAGCGGCTTTCCGACCCGTGGAATGAACCGCTGTTACGGAAAACACAGTATATCCGCGAAATGACGTATGAATACATCTCGGACGAGTGTTATTTAGTTTTCATGTCGCTTTACGAGGCGGAGGAAATTTTGGGGCTGCGGGAAATAGCGGCGTGACGGACAATGTACAATTGACAATGCACAATGTACGATTGCGGTGTCGTCTGCGGCACCCCCGATTCCAATCTCTGATTGGAATCGATATGAATACAGGTTCTTAAATAAATATCTACATAACAAAATCAAATACAAAGGAGCAAAAACTTATGGACAGTGAACTCAAAAAGCGGTTGCAAATCATTGCAGCCAAGGTGCGTATGGGCATCATCGAAGGCGTTTATAACGCCAAATCCGGACACCCCGGCGGCTCGCTCTCAATCGCGGATACACTCACTTACCTTTATAATCATCTCATGAACATTGACCCCGCGAACCCTAAAATGCCCGAACGTGACCGCTTCGTGCTGTCGAAGGGGCATACCGCACCCGGTTTATATTCGGTACTGGCGCACCGCGGCTTCTTCCCGACGGATGAACTTAAAACTTTACGCAAGAGCGGTTCCCGCCTGCAGGGACATCCTGTCATGGACAAGGTTCCGGGCGTAGATATGAGTACGGGTTCGCTCGGACAGGGAATCTCGGCGGCTTGCGGAATGGCACTGTCGGGTAAGGTTAGCGGTGGCAGCTACAGAGTTTACGCGGTTCTTGGCGACGGAGAGCTGCAGGAAGGCATGGTTTGGGAAGCTGCAATGTTCGCCGTGCATCATAAACTTGATAATTTATGTGCAATTGTAGACAATAACGGCTTACAAATCGACGGAAAAATCGATGATGTTATGTCGCCGAATCCGATTGACGAGAAATGGAAGGCGTTCGGTTGGAACGTAATTTGCATAGACGCGCACGATTTCGATGAAATCGAAAAAGCCTTTTATGAAGCGCAATGCAAAACAGGGCAGCCGACTGTGATTATTCAAAAGAGCGTAAAGGGCAAAGGTGTCAGTTTCATGGAAAACCAAGTCGGCTGGCACGGTGCAGCTCCGAATGACGAGCAATATAAGCAGGCGACGGATGAACTTCAGGCGACACTCACTCAATTGGAAAAAGCAGATGGGTAGAAAGTTTAGAGGCTGATTAATGCCGGAAAGGATTATATAAAAGATGGAAAAAATTGCAACCAGGATAAGCTACGGAAATGCTCTTAACGAGCTTGTAAAAATACGCCCGGACCTGTTCGTGCTTGACGCGGATGTATCTTGCGCGACAATGACGAATATCTTTCAGAAAGCAAACCCCGAAAGGCACTTCAACTGCGGGATTCAAGAGTGCAATATGCTCGGCGTTGCTGCGGGAATCGCGTCAACAGGAAATCTCGTTTTCGCGAGTGCGTTTGCGATGTTCGCGGCAGGCAGAGCTTACGAAATCGCGCGCAACAGCATAGGTTATCCGAAGCTGAACGTCAAAATCGGCGCGACACATGCAGGGATTTCCGTTGGTGAGGACGGAGCGTCGCACCAGTGCTGCGAGGACATTGCATTGATGCGCACAATTCCCGGCATGACTATAATAAACCCCGCCGACGACATTGAAGCAAAGGCGGCGGTTCTCGCGATGGCTGATTACGAGGGACCCGCTTACCTGCGCTTCGGCAGGCTTCCCGTGCTTGTATTCAATAATCCGGACACATATAAATTCGAGGTCGGCAAGGGTATTACATTACGTGACGGCGGCGATATAACTATAATTGCAACCGGCTTGCTGGTTTATCCCGCGATAGAAGCGGCGGAAGAACTCGCGAAAGATGGCATAAACGCCCGCGTGATTAATATTCACACGATTAAACCTTTAGATGAAGAGCTTGTTCTTAAAGCTGCCTGCGAAACCGGTGCAATCGTCGTCGCCGAAGAACATTCTGTTATCGGCGGGCTTGGCTCGGCTGTCGCGGAATTGACAGCAGAAAAACACCTCGCTCATGTCGTAAAGCTCGGTATCAATGACACTTACGGCTACTCCGGTCCGGCTGTTCAGTTATTGGAGGAATTCGGTTTAACTGCCGGCGGTATTATCGAAAAAGTTAAATTTGTATTGAATAAATAATTTTAGGGGGAAGTATTCCCCCTTTTAATTTTATTAATTTGAATTAAAGTTTTATAAATTCAAGAATTCAAAGTTTTATTATAGTAATTTGAAAATTAAGAAAAGGAGAGAAGTATTATGTTTATTATTTGTAATATTATATCCCGATTGCTTGCACTTTTT
>JAITFV010000245.1 GCA_031281115.1 Oscillospiraceae bacterium
ATAGATTGTAAAAATCCACCATTCGGCAAGGATTTCTTCGCCTTTTATGAAAAAAAGATTTAAGATTCCGGTGAAAATAATCAGCGGTATAATCGGTTTGAGACTTTTCAAAATCATTCTGAATCTGATTCCGCTCGCAGCGTAGCACATTATAATGAAAACTGCGGCGATTGCGAGCCCTATAAAATTCTGTGCAGTGAAAAGCATTGCCGCCGCTAAAACACTGAAGATGATTTTGAAGCGGGCATCAAGCCTGTGAATTATGGATTCTCCGGGGAAATACTGACCGATGGTGATGTCTTTGAGCATTATGCAGAATTATCCTTTTCAGTTTTCTTTTTAAGAATTTTAATAATAACGAAAATCACTATAGATATTAATATAAAAGGTGCGCCGGCGAACAGAAATGAGAAACCGGTTTATTGGATTTTAGTATCAGCAACTAACCGCTCGTCATTGCAAAAATACAGCTTTTGGTTGTGCATACGTTGTTTTATTTCGTTAAGTTCCATAATGAATCTCCATTATTCTGCCATTATAACATAAAACAAAAAATATTTCAACTACTCTTTTTTAGATACAGCGTTTCGCTGTTGAAAAAATATAGGCATAAGAAAAAATCCGTAAAGGTCTACCTTTACGAACTATGCTTTTTCTCTGTCTTTGCTCTATGCTCTCTCAAAAGTGCATAAAATGTGGTTTTCTTCAACTCTGTACGCTCTAAAACCTCATTAAATTTGATTTTTCCGCGCTCCCACAGTTTCACTGTTTCAACGAAATTTTCCGGACACCTTTTCGGAGGACGTCCGAGGTGAACGCCGCGCAACCGTGCCGCCGCAATCCCCTCACGCTGACGCTGTAACGTAGTTTCCCGCTCAAATTCGTAGAGAGCCGCAAAGACAGTCAGCATAAACTTTCCCGCCGGAACGGAAGTGTCGATATTCTCTTTTAAGCTGATAAACTCCACGCCTTTTGCCGTGAGATTTTCAACTAAATCAAGCAAGTCACGAGTACTTCTCGAAAATCTGCTGAACGATTCTACAATCACGGTATCACCTTTTTTGGCCGTGACAAGTAGCTTTTTCAATCCGGGTCGGGCTGTATCTTTCCCCGATTGCTTGTCGGTAAGTATGTTTTCGGGCGCAATACCACGCTCGGTTAAAGCGTGAATTTGCCTGTATAAATGCTGTTCCGATGTGCTGACCCTCGAATATCCCCATGTCCTCATTTTCTGCCACTCCTTTCCTATTTAATATTAATGATAACATACAAAAATAGGCACTTCTATGAAGTACCTATTTTCAATTATATCCATATTTACGCTGTTTTCTTTGCTTTTTGCCTGTGCCGTCTTACCCTCGCTTGCTCGGTTTTCTTGTCTTGCCAAGCTCGGTAGACTGCGTATTCTTCATCGGTGAGCGATAGCCCTGCATAATGCCGTTTGATTATCATGTTTTTTGTTAATGGTTTCGGCGGTTTTTCGGCTTTGCGTTTTGCGTGATATGCGTTGTTATATTCCCGCTTTTTTGCAATCCGTATATTCTCGGCTTCCTGTTCTTCTGCCGTTAATAACCCCGCTTTCTTTAATCAACCCTTTCACCATTATTCGCCACCATTCATTATATACGAAGAAACGAATAATATCAAGGTTATATAAAGATAACAATCTATGTCTATACCAAAAAGTAAAATGTAAAACCCCGTTACTTACCGAAGTTGGCAAATAAAAAAACCCCGCTGCTTTCCGGAGCAAACCGGCTGGCGGCGGGGTGGTTTAAAATAGGCATACAGACAGATTTATAGTCTTTTAACGGCTCTCGATAAATTTGCACCCTCCTGAGTAGCCGTTAAAAGATTGTCGGTGTTTTCGGGGGACTTATTGGTCGGCTGCGCGCTTTGGTCTGTTCCGCAAAAGGGAAATCGTAAGTTGAAATCGCTGAAAACCGTGGTGCTGCTGGGCTTTTCGGGCAAATTAAAAACCATCAAGCGACACAATTCCTTGTATCATTTGATGGTAGTTAATTTGCTTCGGAGCACAATAATCCAAATGCGAACCCCTAAAACCGCTTGAAATCGCCGTTTCAGTAGATTCTAATTCCGATAACGTCACAGTTTTTGTGCCGTCTTTCCAATTAAACGTGAGAACAATCTTGTCATCATACAGAAAAACCGAGTTAATGAAAATGTCCGCAATAGCCTTGCGATAGTCGGGGTCGTTTATATCGCCGCCTTTGAATCGGCTTATCCAAAACACGATTTGTTCTTTTGAAATGGGTGTTTTTTCGATTTTCTCACGAGCGAGAGATACTTCAATCTCGGTTTTGCTTGCTTCAAGTTCGTCAAGCCGTTGCTTCACCGAAGCGTTTGAAATACCCTCTTCTATTGATTTTAACACATTCGATATGCGTTTGTCAAGAGATTCAATCTGATTTTGAAGAAAGGGTATTACAGTATTCTCTTTCTTTTGCAATTCGACAACTTCGTCGGCAAGGCGGTTAATTACATCATCTTTTTAACACATTTTCTTGTGTTAAAGCGACTACAAGGTACTCAAGCCAGTCTTTCTTTACGGTTTTCTTGTCGCAGGATTTTTTATAAATCAAATTACCGCACTTGTAATAATAGTGTATTTTGCCGGTCTTGCTTGTGCCGCCAACCCCCGACCATCATCGCGCCGCACTTCCCGCAGAATAATTTTGTGGTTAATATATACTCAGTGTCGGCTTTCATGTAGGCGGGCTTGTGGCGGTTTTTCGCCATTCGCTCTTGAACCCTGTTGAAGATTTCTTCCGGCACAATCGCAGGCATACCGCCAGGAGTAACGACATCGCCGTAACGATACTCACCCATGTAGCGGCGGTTTTTCAAGATATTGTGAAGACTTGCCTTGTTTGTATATTTATATTTTGAGTTAGCGAACACCGCTCGGCTGTCTAAATCTGTTCCGATTTCTTTAACCGTCATTCCGTCGGCGTACTTTGTAAAAACTTCAAGAACAATCGGAGCAGTCAACGGGTCGATTTCAAACATTTTCTCGCTGTTGACTTTATAACCGAATGGAATACTCCCAACTGCTCTGCATTTGAGCGCGCCTTCTTTTTGTCCGCGCTTAACTTTGACACTAAGCTCTGCCGAATAGTATTCTGCCATACCTTCGAGCATCGCTTCTAAGATTATTCCCTCCGGTCCTTCCGAAATATTTTCTTTCGCTGACACTACGTTGACACCGTTGCGTTTGAGAATAGCCCGATATGTAGCCGAGTCAAGTCTGTTACGCGCAAATCGGTCTAACTTCCAGATGAGGACGACATTAAATTGTTTTTTGGAACTGTCAGCAATCATTCGTTGAAACTCCGGTCTGTTATCTATTTTCGCCGACAGCGCACGGTCGATATACGAGCCGATGATGGTCATGTTGTGACGGGCTGCGTATTCTTTACATTCACGGAGCTGACCTTCAATGCTGTTTTCTGTTTGGTTTTCGGAAGAGTAGCGCGCATAAATTACAGCTTTCATTTTAACATCACCATCTTTTTTTAATTTAATTAGCAGAGCGAAGTTAGCTTGTCTGAAGAAAAAAGACGGAGCGGCGTTTTCGGTTTTCACATAATCATCACAAAGCAAATCCCTATTTTCTGTCCTCTCGTGCTGAAGCGGTACTTAGACCCAATAAGGGAATTGTTTATTGTGCAACAATTAAAAACACACTTAAACAGCAGATTTAAGGTTTTTGTGTAAAATACCCGCTATACCATTATCGGTATAGCGGGTATTGTTTGCTCTTAAATAAACCTCTAAACGTAAAAGGCATATAAACATTGACAAAATCTGTATATTGTTGTATAATTTACGAAACAACAAAAGGGAGACATATATGCTTTTCATTTACCTTTCCATGATTGACGACCCCGATGATAAATCAAAATTCATCGAAATACATGAAAAATATAAAGATATGATGTATCGTATTGCTTATTCCGT
>JAITFV010000256.1 GCA_031281115.1 Oscillospiraceae bacterium
CGGACTTACAGTGCTTTCATATAACGAAATAGATAATACCACGCAGATTCAAGCTGTAGGAAATATCACGATATAATTAATAATGAATAGGGAATAAGGAATAATGAAAAATGTCGCGAAGCGGCACAACAATTATTCATTATTAATTATTATTTATTCATTGTCACGGAGGTGACAACGTGGCAGCAGATAATACTAAACTATTCCTTAAATACAAAGAAACCCGCGACGTGGAAATCCGTAACGAGCTGGTATTGATTTATATGAATATCGTAAAATATATTGCCGTTTCTCTCCGCAACGCTTATGTAAAATACGGCGACCTTGATGATATTGTGAACGAGGGCGTAATCGCGTTAATCAATGCGGTAGAAACATTCGACACCGAGCGCGGCGCTAAGTTTGAAACTTACGCAAACTTAAAAATTAAAGGTGCGGTTATCGACTATGTAAGGAAGCAGGACTGGATTCCGCGGCAGGTGCGCAGGTTCGGGAAAGAGCTTGACGAAACGTATAATCTGCTCTACACAGAGCTTGGGCGCTCACCTACAAACAACGAAATTTCCGAGAGAATGGGGCTTACAAAAGAAAAATTCGCCAAAGGCATGGCAGATGTTGCAGGGAGCGTGACACTTTCGTTTGAGGAGCTGCTCTATGAGGATAATTTCAGCGACAAGGGCGGGCTTGCCAACGAAGCAGACAGGAGTATTTATGAGCAGGAGCTGCGGCGGGTAATTACCGAAGCTATTGAAATGCTTAATCCGAGGCAGAAACAGGTCATTTCCCTGCATTATTACGAGCGGCTTAAATTTGTGGAAATCGCAAAGGTCATCGGTGTTTCCGAATCGCGGGTCTGCCAAATACACTCAAAATCAATTTTGTACTTGAAGAGGAAGCTGGAGGATTATATCAAGATGTAATACTATAATCGTTTAAATTGAAAACTGTTCCACAGTTTCAATTTAAACGGGTTTCCGCTGCGTGAGCGCAGCGGGCGTTGTCGCAACAACGCAAGCCCCTTTTACTTAAAAAAGCGAAACGCTTTTTAAGTAAAAGGACTATAAACTGCACAGAACGGCGTAATGTGACCATCACGCCCTACAGAAAAAACGAAAGGAAAATGAAAAATGCTGAGAGGATTTTACAACGCGGCGCAGGCAATGATTCACCAGCAGCGGGAGCTGAATTCAATCTCAAACAACGTCATTAACGTCAATACCCCGGGTTTCCGCACGGAACGCGTGGTTTTGAACACTTTCATGGAGGAATTAATTTTAGTGCGTGGACGGACAAGGCTGAGCGGTACGTTTCATCAGACTTATGTCGAAAACAACCGCGTAAACTTGGAGCAGTCGAACTTTGATTTTACCGGAAGCAGATTCGATATGGCGATTTGGGGTAATGTTTACTTTAATATCCGCACAACGACGGAAATCCCGAACGTATATCAAACCCGGAACGGGCAGTTCGAGCTTGACAGTGAGGGGTATTTAACCCTTGGCAGAGCAGGGCGGGTTCAAGGGCAGAACGGCGACATCTACATAGGGCATGATGATTTTGTTGTTGACCCCGACGGCACAATCAGGAACGACGACGGCGTGATTGATGTGCTGCTGCTGTCTTATATCCCGCCGGATGCAGATGTGCGCAAGATTTCCGATACGCTGTTCAGTTATGACGGCGATGGAATACTTCCGCCGGGAGAAACTTTTGATATTATACAGGGCGGCTTCGAGAAATCCAATGTTGATGCGAACCTTGAGATGGCGCGGGCGATGGAAGTGCAGCGGCTTTACGAAGCGAACAGCGCAATTCTTAAATATATAGACACGATGAACTCAAGGTCGGTCTCAATTGCGAAATCGGGGCAGGCGATGTAAAACAGAAACGTAGGGCGATGCCCGCGGCGCACCGTAATCAGACTAATTTACCGTTTTTCGGAACGCCGAGGGCGTCGTTCCCTACACAAGCGAAAGGAAAAATACTGTATGAACATATCTTTTTATACCGGCAGGTCGGGTATGATTGCCCAGCAGGAAGGGCTCAACATCTACGCGAACAACATAGCAAACATAAATACCACCGGCTTTAAGCCCATGCGCCCCTCGTTCGCGGAGTGCCTTTATGTGCAGTATCGCAGCACAGAGCCGCGCTGGGAAACAGGTCACGGGCAATATGTGATGAAAACGGATTTAATGTGGGAGGAAGGTATGTTTAAGGCTACCGACCAGCCGCTTGATTTTGCGCTCCCAAACGACGGCTTTTTCATGGTGGCAGACAGAAACGGCGACACATACCTGACGCGTGACGGCGCGTTTTCGATTACATTTAACACGGATGAGGAAATCTGGCAGCTTGTCAGCTCTTCGGGCGAATATGTACTTGATTATGACGGCGGGCGGATTGAAATCCCCTTTGAAACCGTGACCAATGCAGACGGCGGGGAAGCTGTTACCTCGACGGTTGACTACGTTGCGCTTGAGGGTATGATTGGCGTTTTCAGCGTACCTAATAACTGGGGGCTTGAAAACGTGAGCAGTAACAGATTTGCGGTTACGGACCGTTCGGGCGAACCTGTACCCGAGCTTGAATATGATAAAGTTCGCATGGCACTCGAAATGTCCTCAACCGACCTCGCAGGCGATATGGTGCGTATTATCGAAACCCAGCGCGCATATCAACTGGCGGCGAAAATAATACAGACATCCGACGAATTTATCAGAATCGCGAACAATTTACGGTAATAAACGAAAGGACATTAACCCATGATTCAAAAATTTGAAGACTTAAATGAAATGCACTTAGATGTGCTGACGGAAATAGGCAACATCGGTTCCGGCAACGCAAGCACCGCGCTGTCAAGCATGATTGGCAAAGAAATCAAGATTAAATTACCGCAGGTAATGACGCTGGATTTTCAAGACGCGATTGAACATTGCGGCTCCCCTGAGGAACTTAGGGCATCTGTACTCATCCGGCTCAAGGATGAGCTTGAGGGTATGATTTTACTGCTGATTACGAAAGAGCTCGCGGAAACCATACTTAATATCTTCTTCCAAAAGACAAATATAGACCTTTTGGCACTTGATGAAGGGGATACTTCCGCGCTTTCCGAAATAGGCAATATAATGGGCAGTTCTTACATGAGCGCAATCGGTACGCTTACGAACCTTAAAATCGGTGTCGAAGCGCCGGTCTTCACTGTGGATATGCTCGGCGCGATTATGAGCGTACCGGTTATTGAATTCGGCGAAGTGGGCGACAAGCTGCTTTGCATTGATAAATCCATTGAAATAGACGGTGTGTGCATTAAATCCAATATGATGCTTATTCCTACCGTTAATTCACTTTCGCTGTTGTTTTCAAGGTTGGGTATAACATGACAGGAGCTTTAAACGTCGGTATTTCCGATTGGAAAGTAAATAAGGGGTCGGGCATAATCGTTACTTATGCCCTTGGTTCCTGCGTGGGGATTTGTCTTTACGACAAAGCTGCCTTAATCGGCGGGCTGTCGCACATTATGCTTCCCGACAGCAAAGGCGTAGCGGCGGGCGCGTCAACCAACCGCATGAAGTTCGCAGATACCGCAATCCCCGACATGCTGTCAAAAATGCTGACCATGGGCGCGGTTAAGGCGCGGATAACCGCGAAAATCGCGGGCGGTGCGCAGATGTTTGTTACTTCAAGCGAGAAGTTCAACATAGGCGACCGTAATGTCGCTGCGGTTAAAGATGCGCTGCGGGCTTTAAATATACCTATTGTTGCGCACGATGTAGGTTTAAACTTCGGACGCACGGTTTTCTTTCACACTGATGACGGCAAAATAATTGTAAAATCCAGCGCGAAAGGTGAGAAGATTCTTTAGAATACTGTTCAGAATTTCAATTATTGAACAGAGACTCCAAAGTTAAACAAATAATCTCGGAGGAAAAGCAAATTAAACTTTTAACCTTAATTGAAAACACCGCTGCAAGCGATAAACTTTACACCGAGCACGGGCTTTCTTTTTACATAGAGCACATGGGCGTGAAAATCCTGTTCGATACGGGCGCTTCAGGGCTTTTCGCGAAAAATGCGGCAAGAATGTTAATAGATTTAAAAAAGCTTGACGCGGCGGTTCTTTCTCATAATCATACCGACCATACAGGCGGTTTAGATACGCTGCTCGGTTATCAGCCGGGCATAAAAGTATACGCCAAAAAAGCCGTCTTAGAGGGCTTTTTTAAAAAGGCGGGTATTTTCCGCGTTCCGGCGGGGCTGGGAGCAGATTATTTCGCAAAGCGGGCGGAGAACTTTGTGCTCTTCAATAATTTCCAGCAAATCGCCGGCACGGATGGGCTTTTTCTGATGTCTAACGAAACTTTTGATGAGTGTTTCACCGACAAAACCCTGCTCATGAAAAAAAACGGCAAAGCCGTCCATGATGATTATTCGCACGAGCTGTTCATGGTTGTTTTCCCGAGCGGCGAGCCGGAGGACGGAATTGTAGTAATTTCAAGCTGTTCACACTCGGGCGTGGTGAATATATTAAACACAGTCAGGCGAACGTGGGAAGGCGCGCCGATACTCGGTTTTGCCGGCGGGATTCACCTCACGACGAACGGCGGGAAAAAACTGATAGCCTCTTTTGATGAAATTGAACGAATCGCAAACGATATAAAAGAAATGGATATAGGTACGGTTTATGTCTGCCACTCGACAGGGCAGAAGGGCTATGAGCGGCTGAAAATCCACCTCGGCGACCAGGTGCAGTATCTGCGGGCGGGAGAGGAGCTGGAATTTTAATTTTTCCAATGAAGTTATTTTTTTACACTTGAAAAAATGAAAAAAATGTTGTATAATAGTCATAGCCGGAAATTTTAAACGAAAAATATTCAAATACATGAAAGGGACACCGAGATGAAATCACCATTAACAAAGGCAGAACTAAAAAAACAGCTTTACGGAGTATTAGAGTTTGACCTGCGCATTTCCCCGAAGGAAGCGAATATGAACCAGATTTACAAGGCGTTGTCAATCATTATATTTAATCATTTGAAAGGAAAAAGGCATAAGTTTCTTACAGAGCGGAATTCTGCCGGCGCAAAACAGGTTTATTATATATCTATGGAATTTTTAATGGGTCGCTCACTCAAGACGAACCTGTTTAATCTCGGCATGGACGAGGTTGTAAGCGATGTGCTTAAAGAATCGCTTGGCATTAACGCGGATAAGGTTTTTGAGATGGAACCCGATGCAGGGCTCGGAAACGGCGGGCTCGGGCGGCTTGCAGCCTGCTACATGGATGCGCTCGCGACCTGTGAATTTCCGGCAGCGGGATATTCGCTGCTTTACGAGTACGGGATTTTTAAACAGAAGTTAGAGGACGGTTGGCAGGTGGAGTATCCCGACGACTGGCTTTCGGGCGGCGATGTGTGGCTCAACTCCGTAACCGACCAAGCGATAGAAGTCCATTTTGACGGTGAAATCAAAGAGTACTGGGAAGAGGGCTATCATCATGTCGCGCATGTTAATTACTCGACGGTTCTTGCCATGCCTTTCGATATGTATGTTTCCGGCTATGACAGCAAGGGTGTTTCCAAACTGCGCCTTTGGAAAGCGCAGGCGATGTCTTTCAACATGGGCGAGTTCAACAAAGGAAACTACGACATCGCGCTCGGCGCGAATAATATAGCAAACGCGATTACAAAAGTGCTTTATCCGAACGAAAATCACCTTGAAGGGAAAGCGCTCCGGTTACGTCAGCAGTATTTTATGTGCGCGGCTTCAATCGGCGATATAGTCATGCGCCATATGAATACCTACGGAACGCTCGATAATCTGCATGAAAAAGCAGCTATTCACATCAACGACACCCACCCGACGCTTGCGATTCCCGAGCTTATGAGAATTTTGCTTGACGACTGCGGGTACAGCTGGTCTAAGGCGTGGCACATCATAACAAATACATTTGCTTACACCAACCACACAGTTATGGCAGAAGCGCTCGAAACATGGGATAAGGACTTAGTGCAGAGGATTCTGCCGCGGATATATTCAATCATCTGCGAGATTAACAGGCGTTACTGCGAAGGATTGCTGAACCGTCTCGGCGACCAGGGCAAAGTTGACAGGCTTTCTATTATCGGCAACAACAAAGTGAGAATGGCGAGCCTTTGTATCGACGGCTCACACTCGGTAAACGGCGTGTCTAAGCTGCACTCCGAAATCATCAAAGAATCAGTCTTTAAAGAACAATATGAAGATAAACCTGTCATGTTCAAGAACGTCACCAACGGCATTGCGTACCGCCGCTGGTTGCTACAGTCGAACAAGGGGCTTACAAAGCTTCTTGAAGACTTAATCGGCGACGGCTTCAAGAAGCACGGGCAGGAGCTTCAGAAACTGCGCGTCTTTGAGGAGGATAGCAAAGCTCTCGACCGTCTTGCGAAAATCAAGCGTGAAAACAAGGAAATCTTCTCAAATTTCGTGAAGAAGCGCTTCGATATAACACTCAATCCCGACAGCATTTTCGATGTTCAGGCTAAACGCCTGCACGAGTATAAACGGCAGCAGTTAAACGCGCTCAATATAATCGCAGATTATAATATGCTGCTCGAAAATCCCGATATGGACTTCACGCCTAAAACTTACATTTTCGCGGCGAAAGCCGCGCCCGGATATTATATCGCAAAGCAAATCATTAAAATGATATGGTGTTTGGGCGAAGAGCTCAAAAAGAACCCGAAAATCAACGAGAAATTAGCCGTCGCTTTCCTCGAAGACTACAGCGTTTCGCTGTCTGAGGTTATGATGCCGGCAAGCGAAGTCAGTGAGCAGATTTCTCTCGCGGGAACCGAAGCCTCCGGCACGGGCAACATGAAGTTTATGCTCAACGGCGCGCTGACGCTCGGAACATATGACGGCGCGAACGTGGAGATTTACGAACTTGTGGGCGACGATAATATGTTCCTGTTCGGCATGAGTACGCCGGAAGCGAACATTATGTATGCTAACGGCTATACACCCGAGGGTTATTACGAACACAATCAAATCATAAAAGCCGCCATTGACCGCATTTACAACGGCATAAACGGCACGAAATTCGATGAAATCGGCGACTCGCTCAAGCAGGTTGACCGTTATATGTGCCTTGCTGACTTCGACAGCTACCGCGCCGCGCAGGCGAAAATCAGCGAGACTTACCGCAATGTGAAACTGTGGAATAAGATGTCGTTAGTAAATATAGCGGAAGCGGGCTTCTTCTCGGCTGACCGTTCCGTGACGGAATACGCGATGAATATTTGGAATTTGATTTAAGAACTTGTATTCAATAACAGGAGGAAAGAAAAAATGGCAAGCAGTATGGAAATCAGGACAACCCAAAAGGCAGCGTTATTTGATTTGCTGACGCTTAAAAAGCAAATGGAAAATAATAACGAAAAAGACAGTGAAGGATATAGAGGATTGCTGCAGTTAATCAAAAAGGCAAAGGTAATGATGGAACAAGAAGACGTTGCATATGTTGAAAAAATGATAAACGAGGTTTAATTATGCAAATCAATCCAACCCCCCTCCCCCTCTACGATTCTTTTAAAAAAGAATACAAAGCACCCTTCGGGGCTGTCAGGCGGCTTCAAAGCTGCGTGTTTACACTGCGCTTTCCTACATACATGAAGGTTGAGCGGGTGGTTCTCGTCATGTTCCGACCCGGATATAAGGAGAAGTACGCCGCGCTTGAATATCATTCAAACGAGGATGGTGTCTATAACCTTTACACCTGCACCTACACGCCGCAGAACTTAGGTCTGCACCAGTATTACTTTATGGTGACGATGAGCGGCGGCGCGAACAGCACGGTTAAACGCCATTCGCAATCTGCGAGCGAGGGTAAATTCGATGGCACCGAGCTGTTCCAGCTAACGGTTTATGACGAGAACACAAAAGACATCAGCTGGCTCAAGGGCGGGATTATGTATCAGATTTTCCCCGACCGTTTCCATAAACATATAGTTTTAGAGGGTGAATTGCCGCCCTTGCCTGTAGGCAGAACTATGCATACCGACTGGCGGGAAATGCCCGACTGGCGTCCGAACGCAGACGGCATCGTCACCAACAGCGACTACTTTGGCGGCAATTTGAAAGGTATTGAGGAAAAGCTTGATTATCTGCACTCTTTGGGCGTTACCTGCATTTACTTGAATCCTATTTTCGAGGCGCACGAGAACCACAGATACAATACCGCGAACTACGAAAAAATTGATATATTATTAGGTGATGAAGACGATTTCAAGAGTCTCTGCGAGAAAGCGAAGCGCATAGGTATCAGCATAATTCTTGACGGCGTTTTCAGCCATACCGGCGCAGACAGCATTTACTTTAATAAGTACGGGCGTTACGGCGAGAAAACAGGCGCGTTCCGCGATGCTGAAAGCCCGTATAAGAACTGGTATACCTTCTCGCATTACCCGGATGTTTATGAGTCGTGGTGGGGCTTTGAGTCCTTGCCGAACGTCAACGAAAACAACCCCGATTATACTAAACATATCTGCGGCGAAGACGGTTCCCACGAGGGTGAATCCTCCGAAAGGGGAGGGATATTGCAAAAATGGCTGAAACTCGGCGCGTCGGGCTGGCGGCTTGACGTTGTTGATGAGCTGCCTGACGAGTTCATAGACAGCCTTAATAAAGCCGTTAAAGCTGTGGGTGATGATAAAGTTATTTACGGCGAGGTTTGGGAAGATGCGACCACTAAGGAAGCCTACGGACAGAGAAGGCGCTACCTGACCGGCGGGCAGCTTGACAGCGTGATGAATTATCCGTTCAAGGAGGCGATTCTGCGGTATGTCAGATACGGCGATGCGCAGGGGCTGCAGGATGGCGTAATGACGATTTTGGAGCATTATCCGAAACCGAGCGCGGATATACTTATGAATTTCCTCTCTACGCACGATATTGAACGTGCGCTGACACGTCTTGCAGGCGCGGAAATAGAAACCAACGGGCGCGAATGGCAGGAGGCAAATGCGCTTTCTGACGCCCAGTACATGTACGGAGTCGCGCTTATGAAGTGTGCGATGGTTCTGCAATTTTTCCTGCCCGGGATTCCCTGTATTTATTACGGGGACGAGGCAGGCGCGGAAGGCTATAAAGACCCTTTCAACCGCCGGACTTATCCGTGGGGCAGAGAGAACATGGATTTACTTAATTTCACGCGGGAACTCGCGACAATCCGAAAAGGTTGTCAGGTGTTTGCCGAGGGTTATTTAGAGTTTGTGAAAGTTACTGAAGATACTTGTGTGTTCCTGCGCAAGGATTACAGTATAAAGCAGGCTGCCGCTATTTTCCTTAATAAATCGAAGAACCCGAAAAGGTTTACACTTAAATCCGTTATTGGCGACGGCAAGAACGCAGAGTTTATCCGTGCTTTAGAGGTGGACGGTAAGAATGTTTACATTTCACCCTATGATTACGCGGTTGTGATGTATGAACTGTGTGAACCTTCCGAAGTTGACACAACGCAGAGAGAGGAAATACTTATATATGAATAAGACAAAAGTTGTATGCACCTTGGGCCCGGCGACTGCTGACGATTCTGTTCTGCGGGAGCTGATGAAAAGCGGTATGAATGTAGCGAGGCAGAATTTCTCGCACGGTGACCACGAAAGTCACCGTAAAACATTCGACCAAGTGAGGCGAATCCGCGAAGAGCTGAACCTGCCTATAGCGTCCCTGCTTGATACGAACGGGCCGGAAGTGCGGATTAAATCTTTCAAAGACGGTAAGGTAACTTTGGCTGAGAAGCAGGTTTTCACGCTTACAACCGAGGATATTGAGGGAAACGAAGAAGTTGTTTCAATTACTTACAGGGGTCTCGCCAACGATATAGATATAGGTGCCAGGATTCTGCTTGACGACGGTATGATTGAGCTTAAAGTTACCGATATTGTAGAGCTTGCCAGTGGCGAGGACTGGGATATAGTTACCCGCGTGGTTCACGGCGGCGTACTTTCTAACCGCAAATCCGCCAATATCCCCGGAACCAGCCTTTCACTGCCTTATATCTCAAAGCGAGACCGTGAGGATATTATCTTCGGGGCGAAACTCGGCTTCGATTATATAGCCGCTTCGTTTGTGGAATGTGACGAGGATATATTTGAAATCCGCAAGATTTTGACGGGCTGCGGCTGCCCTGATGTGCGAATTATTGCGAAAATCGAGAATCAGGAAGGCGTTGACAATATTGACGATATTATACGCGCTTCCGACGGAATAATGATAGCCCGCGGCGATATGGGGGTTGAAATCGCTTTTGAGGAGTTGCCGCGTATTCAAAAAGAGCTGATTAGGAAAGCCTACTTTGCAGGGAAGCCGGTGATTACCGCAACGCAGATGTTAGAGTCTATGGTGAAGAATCCGCGCCCGACACGCGCCGAAACCACCGACGTTGCGAACGCCGTCTACGACGGCACGAGCGCGATTATGCTTTCGGGGGAAACCGCTGCAGGACAGCACCCTGTCGAGGCGCTCAGAACTATGGTTAAAATCGCGAAAAAAACCGAATATAACATAGATTATACCAAGCGGTTCCGCACGTTAGAGTGTGACCTCGGCATTAATGTAACCAACGCGATTGCTCACGCGACCGTGACTACTGCGCTTGATTTGAATGCAGAGGCGATTCTGACTCTTACTCACGGAGGAAACACAGCGCGGCTTCTCTCGAAGTTCCGTCCGTGCAGAAGGATTCTCGGCTGCACACCGAGCGAAAAGACATGGCGGCAACTCGGATTAAGCTGGGGCGTAGTTCCTGTTTTAACAGAGGAAAAGCACGGGACATATGATGAGCTGCTTCATCATGCGGTTGACAGGGCTGTTGAGGAAGGTTTTCTTGAAAACGGCGACCTCGTTGTTATAACTGCGGGCATTCCGCTTGGAGTCAGCGGAGCCACAAATCTCATGAAAGTGCAGTCTGTGGGCGATGTTTTGGTGAAGGGGACAGGTGCAACGGAAAAAAGCACGACTGCACCGCTTTGCGTAGCGCTTACCGTCGAGGAAGCAATCGAAAGATTCGAGAAGGGCAATATTTTAGTAATCCCGAAAACAGATAATACGCTGATGGGTGTTTTGCGCTCGGCAGCGGGGCTTATTGTTGAGGAAGAGGGCTTGGAAAGCCATGCAGCCATTGTGGGGCTGACGCTGGATATTCCTGTAATTGTAGGTGCGGAAAATGCGGTAAAAATTTTGAAGAGCGGCGTTACGGTCACTATGGATGCGAAAAAAGGCATGGTTCTTAATTAATTATAATCAGACCGCTTTGGCAAAAAACAGAAATTACCCCCGGCTTAAACAGCCGGGGGTAATTTTATTTAGAAATAATTTCTTCTTTAATTATTTCAAGTTTGTTCATTTTAGAGAAGTTAATACCGGCGAAAATAAAATAGGGTGACGTAAAATCGAACATCTTTTTAGTTAATTATCAATGCACCTCCCATCTTCTGCCACAGGATTGACAAGTAGAATAAGTTAAAGTTTCATATGACTTCCTACCAACCAATACCGCAAAAAGCACAATCCAACCTATTATTGGCACAAAAACTAATATGATGTAGAGCATCAATAAAAACGGATTCCACCTCTTGTATTCTGAAACAGTTTGAATAAAAACATCTTGAGAACCGCAAATAATACAATATGAATTTCTGTTTACTCTTCTTCCACTTCCTAAAAGGTCTCCGCAATGCTGACAACGCTCAGGGCTTCCAAAGTTATGCCCATTACAACTTGTGCAAATTCTCATAATAATCATTCTCCCTATGTTGACTACTATAGTCATTTTATAAATATACAATATATTAACTATGCTATAATTAATATATCACGTTGCAAATCACTTGTCAAGCCTTTATTATTAAAAAGGGTGATTAAATTGATTAGTAACTATAGTGTAGGTTCAAGGCTCCTTGAATTAAGGAGAATTGCAGAGCTTTCACAAGAACAGTTAGCCTTTGATGCAGAAATGACAACTTCTTATTATGGACAGGTCGAAAGAGGAGAAAGGAACATCACCGTTCTCAAACTTGAAAAAATCTGCCGTGTCCTTAACGTCTCCCTTGCTGACTTTTTCAGCGGTTTTGAAATAAAAAACCCCGCCGGCTCCGACGAGATTTCAGGGCAAATACTATATCAGTTAAGCGGCAGAACGCCGGACGAAAAGCAGGCGGTTCTGCGAATGGTTAAGCTCGCTTTTTCACTCCAAAAAATGAAAAAATAATACTTGCTTTTTTTTTCGATATATGTTAAAATGGATAGGCGACAGGAGAATTAACATGACATATAAAGAGCAATTCATAAGGTTTATGGCAGACTGCGGCGTACTGACTTTCGGCGACTTCACCCTCAAAAGCGGCAGAAAATCCCCCTATTTCCTCAACGCCGGCAACTACAGCACGGGTGCGGCTCTTGCGAAGCTCGGTGAGTTTTATGCGGAATGTTTTGTTGATAATAAAATTGAAGCGCAGACGCTTTTCGGGCCTGCGTACAAAGGGATTCCGCTCGCTGTTTCGACCGCGGTAGCCCTTAAAAACAAGTTCGACATCGACCTGAACTACTGCTTCGACCGTAAAGAAGCAAAAGACCACGGCGAAGGCGGATTGTTCGTTGGAAAACAACCCGCAGACGGCGAAAAAATTGCGGTGATTGACGATGTCGTCACTTCAGGGAAGGCTCTGCGCGAGGTTTTGCCGAAACTGCAAGCGGCTGCAAACGTGAATGTGACAAGTTTCATAATTACCGCTGACCGCATGGAAAAAACGCTCGGCGGCGAGCTCTCGGCAGTGCAGGAAATTGAAAAAGAATTCGGGATTCGCGTTTATTCGATTATCAATATTAATGATATAATTTCCGCATTGGAAAAAGGCGTTATCGGCGGTGCGGAGTATCTGCCGGCGATGAAAAAGTATATTGAGGAATACGGCGCGAGATATTAAGAGCCTATCCTCTAACTGTAATACGAGATGTGGCTCAGCTTGGTAGAGCGCTGCGTTCGGGACGCAGAGGCCGCAGGTTCAAATCCTGTCATCTCGATGAATTTTTATTAATGTAAACCTGCTGTTTATGCGGGTTTACATTTTTTGTTGCCCTTGAAAATCTTCATTTGGTGTTTATTTGGTGTTTGTTTTTCTTTTTCGGGTGTTTCAACTTCGACAGTTTTTAAATTTACTGTGCTTGTAATAGCTTTCATAGCGGCGGCTTGCGCGGCTTCAAAAGTATGCAAATAAATTGACATCGTAGTTGCGGGTGTGCTGTGTCTTAAAATCGCTTGAATTGTTTTCACGTCA
>JAITFV010000258.1 GCA_031281115.1 Oscillospiraceae bacterium
TCCCGATACGATTTTCGCTATTCCGCCTTTCGCACCGGAAGTATGGACTGACCCGGGCGTTCTGCCGCCCAATCCTTTAAATCCGCAGATTTTCCCGACGGCAGCAATACCGATGACCGAACCGACATCAGAGAATGAATTTGAGGAAGAACAGCAGACAGCCAATGTAACAATCAGACTTGAACGGTTTATTTTCAATATCGGCGATATAATAAACACCTATATTGACGGCGTAACACAGGAAATGCATAACGTCGGGGCATTTGTGGCAATTTATGAAGCGGGCGCACCCCACCACGCTTATACTACTTACGACTATCCCGCGGTAGGTTCCGGTGTGCATTATTTCATGACACCTTCCTATCCGGGTGAATTTGAAATGCGTTTTTATAAACAGGATTTCGTTTACACCGATGAAACCTTCGTAACCTCTGTATTCTTCATTGTACAGCACGATGAACCCGCGCCTGTAGACGAACCGCATGATTTCGAAATAGGAGGTTCATACTTCTTTGTGTCAGAATCGGGTTTAAGCTATTCGTACTTGATGTTTTATGATTACGGCAGCGTTTCTCAGGGAGAGTTTTACATGGACGGAAACTTTACCGGAGAGTGGGGATTAGATATATGGGGGTATTTCTACGGACAATTTTCAAGGAGCGGTAATTATATTTTCCTTACTTCAGACGATTTTAAAAGTCTTGCAGATTCTATGGGAAGCTTTATAGAAAATGAAATGGTTTTTGAAATTGCACAGGACGGGAGCTTGATTTACCGGTCGGGTAACTTCGGTATTTTAGAAAATGGTATAACATTCATCGAAAACACCTATGTACACGATGAATCTGTATACGATTATGAGTACGAACTTGAAGCGAGCGAGGAAACGCCTTGGTGGTGGTGATAACATGAAAAAATTAGTGTGCGATGTTTGCGGCGGCAGGCTGCTCATACGTTCGGGCGGTGTGCCTAAGTGCGACAGCTGCGGCATGGAGTATTCCAAAAAAGCAGAAAACATAACCGAAAACACAGCGGAAAGTGCAAAAGGGACGTCAGAGAAAGAACGGCTTTTTAAAAACGCGGAAACCTGCGTTAAACTCGGCGACTTCGAGCAGGCTGCAAAAATAAGCAAGAATATTACCGATGAATTTCCTTATGATTTCCGCGGCTGGTGGGCGGCTGTAATCAGCGATACCAAAAACCTTTCGGACTTTTACTTTTTGTTTCCGGGGAATAACGTTTTCGAGTCCCCCGAAGTTGACAATTATAAAGCATACCGGCACTTTTTGAGCCTTGCGCCGCCGGAACGCGCACACGAAAAAAACACCGAATTCGAGCGGCGGCTGAACGAGTTTACAAACGAAAGGCGTAACACGAAGCTGACACACGGGATTTCGGAGAAACAAACGGCGCTTGAGGCGATGTCGGTGCAGCTTCTTCAAAAAAAAGCGGAATTCGACGCTATGCTCGCACAAAGGAAACGGATGCTGATTACAGCAATTTCAGGTACCGCTGTTCTCTTTTTCTTATCGGTTTTGATTTTTTCTGTGCCGGAGTGGCCGTGGTTATGGATTTTAGTTATTTTACCTGTTCTGACATTCTTTGCTTACCGGCTGCTTTCGATTATAAAAGACGATGAGTATAAGAACAGAAAATATCACATGATAAAAAATATTTCACTTGATTGCGAAAGAATAGAATATATGAAAAAAGAAATGTATCACAAGCAAACTATTTTAACTCAGGAGGACCGGCTATGAAAATATTTGACATTATTAAGTACGAGGGTGACAATGATGTTTTCGTGTGGAAGCATCCGGCTGAAGATTTTAATACAGCATCACAATTAATCGTACATGAGTCACAAGAAGCGATTTTCTTTCGGGACGGACAGGCCCTTGACTTGTTCGGTCCCGGGCGGTACACGCTCCAAACGCAGAATCTGCCGTTTCTGCGGAAGTTAATAAACCTGCCCACAGGCGGCGAAACGCCTTTTCACTGCGAGGTTTATTTTATCAATAAAACTATGCCGCTTAATATTAAGTGGGGGACAAGCGGGCAAATCAATGTGCTTGACCCTAAATTTAATATACTGCTTCATGCGGGAGCAAGCGGCGGAATGGGTGTTCAGATTGAGGACGCACGAAAGTTTCTGATTAAATTTGTAGGCACGGCGAGCGGGTTTAACAGGGATGCGCTCACTGATTATTTCCGCGAAATAATGTCTGCCCGCGTGAAAACATATTTGAACAACATTATGTCGCGGATGAGTTTTGTTACTGTAAATTCTCACCTTGATGAAATGTCGAAAGCCATGCACGAGAGTCTCTCGGCGGAAATGGAAGTCTTCGGCGTTAAACTAATCAACTTCATTGTATCAACGATTAAACTTGACGAGCGGGACTATGGGCTGATACAAACCGCATTGGCAGAGGCAAGCGCGGTCGGAATTGCCGCCATGGCTGAAAAGGGTAAGATGGAAACCTTGGGTTATAACTGGGCTGACAGGGAGTTGTCGGATATTATGAAAACCTATGCAGGAAACGAGGGCAGCCAAAACAATGTAGGCGGAATGATGGCGCAGATGCCGATTGCCTTCGCTTTCGGACAAATGATGAAGGACAGCGCGTTCCCAAACGGAAGCCTGCCGTTTTCAAACACGGGGCAGGTGTTCGGCGGCGGCAATTCTGCTCCCGCTCCTGCTTCGGGTCAAGCTGTAAATGAAAATGCCGCATTCTGTTCTGAATGCGGTCGCGGATTCAAATCCGATGAGAAATTCTGTGCCGGCTGCGGCAAGAAGAGAGAGGGGTAAAAAATGAAAAATAACAAGCTTTTATTCGCTGCTGCCGTGTTGATTGCGCTGGCGCTTTATAATGCACTGGTGTTTATCTTGGCGGGAGAAAAAACAAATGTATTCTGGTTCGCTTACGGATTTACCACAGCGGCATTTTTAACACAGCTTCCCATTTTCCTTATAGTTTTCAAGCCGAAACCGGAAAAAGAAATTATATACAGCACCCCTTTTACTTCAATCAGCTTGTTTTACCTTACAGTGCAGTTGATTGCAGGAGTTGCGATAATGCTTAGCGGAATCAATTTGCGAATATCTTTAGCGCTCCAAATAGTTATTCTCGCGCTGTTCTTAATAATTATAACGCTCACCTTTATAGCGCGGAACGCAATTAAAAATACAGCTCAAAATACAGCAGACAGCACCATATTTATAAAATCAACGGAGCAGTATATTATTTCACTGAACTCCATAGCCGGAAGCTCTGATGTTAAAGAAAAACTCTTGGTCCTTGCCGAGAAAATTAGATTCAGCGACCCTGTAAGCCACCCGTTGCTTGCAGACGAGGAACGCAGAATTTCCGAGCGAGTCGGTATGCTCGCGGAACAGTTATCATCGGGAAACGGCGGGGAGGCAAGCGGCTTGTTTGATGAAATAGGAATACTTATCGCCGAACGCAACCGAAAGTGCAAGATGGTGAAATC
>JAITFV010000139.1 GCA_031281115.1 Oscillospiraceae bacterium
AAGCGCTGTCAGTATTAAGCTTGTTTTTTGTGTTCCTTGTTCCGGTTGTTTTCATCGTTGAAAGACTGCGTTATAATCTGCCTTTAATCTGCTGTATTTTTTTGTTTCTCTTGTTCATGGTGATGATTTATAAGCACGAAAAAGTTTCATTTGAAGCGGTTTCGCTCGTTGGTTTTGTCTCGATTTGCATACCGCTTTCACTAAGCTGCCTTTTATTCATAAAAATCCTTCCGGAAGAGTCGGGATTGCCGAAAGAACATGGTATGTTTCTGATGATTTTCACGCTCACAGCCATTTGGATAGGTGACGCAGGTGCGTATTTCATCGGAACAAAGCTCGGTAAGCACAAAATGGCGCCTAAAATCAGCCCGAAAAAGTCATGGGAAGGCTTCATCGGAGGACTGATTTTTTCGGGGATTATCGGTTTCGCCGCGCCTTTGGTTTACGGGCTTGTTTACACGGAACTCATAGGCAGAAACGGTATCGAAACCAATCAATTATTTTTTGTGATTACGGCGGTAATCTGCTCCGCGCTCGGTGTTGTGGGTGATTTTTCGGCTTCATTAGTGAAAAGGCAGTGCGCAGTCAAGGACTTCGGCAACATCATGCCCGGTCACGGCGGCGTGTTAGATAGGTTTGATTCTGTGCTGTTTGCTGCACCTTTCATGTATCAGGTTTTATTAATTTTTGATTTTCCGATTATGTAAGAGCGATTATTAATCGCTCGTAAACGAGGTTTATATGGAAATTGTTCTACTCGGTTCGAGCGGCTCAATCGGTTCACAGACATTAGATGTTGCTCGCCGGCATAAGATTTTAATCAAAGGCTTAGCCGTAAAAAGCAGCGTACAGACATTAGAGCTTCAGGCGCGGGAATTCAATCCGCACTGTGTCTGCGTTTATGACGAGAATTATTATACAGATTTAAAAACGCGCCTTGCCGATACGAAAATCGAGGTTTTGTGCGGAAATGAGGGAATGTGCAAGTTAGCGGCTATGAGTTGTGATATGGTTGTGAACGCCGTGGTAGGCATGGCAGGGCTTGAACCTACTCTCGCAGCAATTGAAGCCGGGAATAAAATCGCTCTTGCTAACAAGGAAACTTTAGCGGCGGGCGGTGAGCTTGTCATGAAGTGCGCGAAAGAAAAAATGCTCGAAATTATACCTATAGACAGCGAACATTCCGCGATATTTCAATGTCTTGAGGGTAATAATAGAAAAGATGCTGTCAAATTAATCCTTACCGCGTCGGGCGGTGCTTTTTACGGTTACAGCAAGGAAAGACTGCGAACCGTTACAAAACAGGAAGCGCTTCACAACCCGAATTGGAGCATGGGCGCGAAGGTTACGGTTGACAGCGCGACACTGATGAATAAAGGCTTGGAATTCATAGAAGCCGTGCGGCTTTTCGGAATGAAACCGGAGCAAATTGAGGTCGTGGTTCACAGGCAGAGCATAATTCATTCGGCTGTGGAATTCGCAGACGGCTCGGTTATTGCGCAGCTGGGCGTTCCCGATATGCACGTGCCGATTCAATACGCGCTGCTTCACCCTGCGCGCCCCGAAAGCGGCGTGAAGCGGCTTAGTTTCACAGAAATGGACACGCTGACTTTTGAAAAGCCCGACGAGGAAACATTCACTTGCCTGCCTGCGGCGAAAAAAGCTGTAAATATGGGAAACAACGCCTGCGCCGTGCTTAACGCCGCGAATGAGGCGGCAGTCGAGGCGTTCTTAGAGGACAAGATAGAGTTTTTCATGATTTCCGAACTTGTGAACGATGCGCTTGAGAACGTGAAATCAAACAGAAGTGTTACTTTAAAGACTATTTTTGAGGATTCAAATGCGGCGATGGAATATGTGAGGTCAAAGTTGTAGGGTATTTACATATTATTGCTCCCCCAGTTAAACCTTGTCAAAATTGTCACGCAGGATTTTTGTTGTCAGACAAGGCAATTTTGGCGCGAATATACGCTATATTTAAGGAAAAATTAACGCAGTATGACGGCAAAAAGACAAGTGAAAATGGCAAGGTTTGATTGGGGGGAGCAATACTATAATGTGAGGTTGAAAAATGACAAAAGAAGAACAAATAGACTGTTGTTTTACAAGTGACAAAAAATGGTTTCGTTATCGTGCGGCAGCGATTATTATTGAAAATGATTGTGTTCTTCTTGCCAATAACGAAAGCGTTGATTATTTCTATTCTGTAGGTGGTGGCGTTCGGCATGGTGAAACAACAGAACAAGCAGTTTTAAGGGAAGTTTTTGAAGAAACGGGCGTAAAGTATGAAATTGACAGATTGGCTTTTGTTCATGAAAATTTCTTTTCTGAAAGTATCGCTTCACTTAAAGGGCTTGATTGCCATGAAATATCCTTGTATTTCTTGATGAAACCAAGAGGAACACAGGAAATAAACAGTAAAAGTTATTGCGTTGATGGTAGAGAATTTATGAACTGGATACCAATAAAGGACTTGAAAAAATTAAAGGCATATCCTACGTTTTTTGCGAAAAAACTCACGAATTTATCTGAAAACACAGAACATATTGTTACAGCAGAATAAATGGACATTATAAGCATTTCATGAAATATAGCTGATTAAATTGAAAACACTAAAGTGTTTTCTCGGCAAGCGGCGCTTGCCGCCGTGCCACCAGCACGGACAATCAGCTATGCAGTCAAGTCAAATCGCCTTTGGCGGTTCGCGGCGTATACGCTGCGGGTTAAAAACGCTTTAGCGTTTTTAACTTAACTGGCTATAACATAACTTTGAAAAAATAAAAAATCGGAGGCGTATTTAAATAATGTCAATACTCATAGCAATCATTATTTTCGCAGTAATAATATTAATCCACGAAATCGGGCATTTCACTGCCGCGAAACTCTTTAAAATGCGGGTAGTTTCATTTAATCTCGGTATGGGGCCCGTGCTTCTGCGCAAGCGCGGCAAGGAAACCGCCTATCAAATTAAAGCCGTACCTTTCGGGGGTTCGGTTCAGCTCGCTGAGGATGACGAAGATGCTGCGGAAAAAGACCCGCATGTGTTCAGAAATAAGCCGGTTTGGCAAAGAGCAATCGTAATTATGGCAGGCGCGTTCATGAATATCGTGCTCGGATTCATTTTGTGCCTATTTATAGTCAATATGAACGATAGTGAAATGGTCGATACTGTTGAGATTCGCGGATTCAGAGAGGGAGCAGCTTCTAATCATCAGCTCAGCGCAGGTGACAGAATAACTCACATAAACGGCATGAGAATTTTCACTTGGGCAGATATAAGCTATCAGTTTTATAACACCGAAACGCGAATGTCTGCAGATGCCGATATGGCGGTTTTTGATTTTACTGTGGTAAGAAACGGCGAGCGCGCACAGCTTAATAATGTGCATTTCTATGCGCGGGAGTTGGAAACCGGCGGGAAAGCGATTTTTTTGGACTTCGGGGTAGAGTGGGTAGATAAAACATTCTTTAATGTAATTTCAAGAGCGGCGAAAGAAACATTAACCTATTCCCGCCTTGTTCTGCTCACGCTGTTTGATATGATTCGCGGAACTTACGGGCTTAATGATATAGCAGGGCCGGTCGGTGTGGTAACTGTAATAGGTGAAGTTTCATCGGAAGGTTTTGAGCGGAGCATTGCAGAGGGAATCAGGAGTTCGCTCTTTATGGCGGCGCTGATAACTGTGAACGTCGGGATTTTTAACTTACTGCCGATTCCCGCGCTTGACGGCGGGAAGCTTGTGTTTTTTGCTATTGAAGCTGTTCGCAGAAAACCCATAAAAGAGGAAATTGAAGGTATGATACACCTCGTCGGGTTCGCGGCTTTGATGGTATTTATGCTGCTGATAACAGTGCTCGACATCGGGAGGTTGTTTAATTCATGAGGAAGCGAGTAAAAGTAGGAAATATTACACTCGGCGACGGTAATATATATGTTCAGTCAATGCTTAAAAAGCCCGCTCACGATATAGAAGCAAACGTAAAGCAGGCATTGGAATTGCAGGAAGCCGGCTGTGAAATAATCCGTGCCGCTGTCCCCGAGGTAAAAGATGCAAAGTTGATTTATGAGCTTAAACAGGCATTAAAAATACCTGTAGTGGCGGATATTCACTTTGAATATAAAATCGCGCTGGAATCTGTAAACGCGGGCGCAGATAAAATCCGGCTCAATCCGGGAAACTTAGAACCGCATGAGCGGGAGATAGTTGCACGTGAATGTCAAAAACGGGAAATTCCAATCAGAATCGGCATTAACGCAGGTTCGCTCGAAAAAGACCTACTACAGAAACACGGAGTTTGCGCGGAAGCATTAGTCGAAAGCGCGCTGCGAAGTGCAAAAATGCTTGAAGATATCGGCTTCTGTGATATTGCGTTGTCGGTAAAGGCATCTGATGTAAAAATGACGATTGATGCGTACAGATTGTTGCATAAAAAGTGTGAATACCCGCTTCATCTCGGCGTAACCGAAGCCGGAACAAAGCGGCTCGGAATCTTGAAATCTGCTGTCGGAATCGGGTCGCTTTTATGTGACGGCATCGGCGACACGATTCGCGTTTCTCTTACGGACGAACCTATTGAGGAAATCTATGCGGCTTTGGATATTTTAAAAGCTGCAGGAAAAGGCAAGGGTGCCGAAATTATAAGCTGCCCGACCTGCGGCAGAACAAAAATAGATATTATCAAGCTTGCAAATGAGATTGAAACCTTGGTTACGGGGATAAAAAAACCGATTAAAATTGCCGTCATGGGCTGTGCTGTCAACGGTCCCGGCGAAGCGCGGGAAGCCGATATAGGAATCGCAGCGGGAGACGGTTCTGCTGTGTTGTTTAAAAAAAGCAAAATAATATGCAGGATTACAGAAGAAAATATGCTTGATACGCTGAAAAAAGAAATTGAGGAAATGATATGAAAGAGAAGCTGCGGGTGCTGTTTGAGGGTTTGAGTTTCGGCCCGGAAATCGCTGATAAGTATATTATTTCCGCTGTTCATGAGAGCGGAAAATCTGCTGTAAGCGGCGGAAGGAACTCGTTTTTATTGCAAATAGAATCCGATGAACTTCTCGGATGTGATTGTATTAATAAAGCGGCGCGGCTCATTAAAGATGAGCTCGGCGTGGATAACGTACAAATTTACCCGAAGTATCCGGCAGACCTTTTCTGCGCTGAATACATAACGGATATAATCGGTCTGATGAAACATATTCCGGTGGTTTGGGGGGGACTCCTTGATGATGTTGAAATCAACGATGACGGCGAGGTTTTTGAAATCACGCTAAGCGGCAGCGGTCGGGAAGTTCTGCTTGCCGAGGGTATTGAAAAAGAAATAGAGAAACTTGTAAAAGGCTTCTTCGGTGTGGGAATTAAAGTTGAATTTACTAATTCTGCGGTTGAAAAAAAAGGACCCGAGGAGGCTGTCCCCGTTTTTATTTCAACTAAACCGCCTGCTCCTAAAGAAGCGGATAAACCAAAGTTCAAAAATGATTTTAATGGCGGTGGACGCCGAAAAAACCTTGAAGTTCTCGCGGAATATGAGGAAATTGAGTTACCCTTTGAGCATGAGATGTTCTTGAAGGACGCGAAATTAATCTTAGGTAAAGTTATAAATCAAGTACCTGTCGATATGCAGAATGTCACAGGTGAAGCG
>JAITFV010000289.1 GCA_031281115.1 Oscillospiraceae bacterium
GTATGTCCCCGAGGGCTTCGGTACTTGCGACTGCGTGATTGTCGCTGACGATGAGTTAATCGTTATCGACTTCAAATACGGACGCGGTGTTCAAGTGGAGGCGGATGACAATTCTCAAATGAGATTGTACGCATTGGGAGCGTTGACGATGTTCGACGGCATCTACGACATTCAATTCGTCGGCGTGAATATTTACCAACCTCGGCGTGACAACATCAGCGTTGACAATTTTTCCAAAGAATCTCTGCTTCGTTGGGCGGAAGAAGCTCTAAAGCCCGCCGCCGAACTTGCCTACGCAGGCGAAGGCGAATTCAAGTGCGGTAACTGGTGTCAGTTTTGTAAGGCGAGAGCCGAATGCAGAAAACGCGCGGAAGAAAACTTGGCTCTTGCCAAACACGACTTTGCCGACCCCGCGCTCCTTGAAAAAGACGAGATTGCTGACATCCTCGGCAAGGTGGATTCACTGGTTTCGTGGGCAAGCGACATCAAGGACTATGCCCTCGCAGAATCCCTCAAGCCGATTATTAAACTATCCTCTACCGCGTCCGATAAAAAAGTTAAACAGGCATAAAAAAGACAGGGTTTCCTTAAATGGATAACCCTGTTCACGTTATTGGCAAAACATGAAAATAATAAATAGTTGAATTAAAGTTGAATTATTGCGATTTTTTGCTCCTTGTAATTAAAAACCGAAAACCGCTCAAACACAGCGTTCAAGCGGTTCTCTTTTGGTCTGAGTGACAAGATTTGAACTTGCGGCCTCTACCACCCCAAGGTAGCGCGCTACCAATCTGCGCCACACCCAGTCAAGATATTGAAAAAGTAAGGAAAATTAAGAAAAAACTAAAAGAAATCATAAAATCACTTTAATTTTATAATTTAATTTGCCACTACCTATAGTACCATAAACATTCCCTCTTGTCAACCCCCTTATTGCATTTTTATGAAAAATCTGATAATGTAGTTAAACAGGTTGAAAAGCTTGAAAATCATTATTAGGGAGACATATTAATGCTAAAACAAAGCCACGTTTACAAAAACTTTGCCGTATGGTCGCTCGAATTGTTAAAGCAGATGAAACCAACCGTCAAGGCGGTTAGATTTTCTGACCGCCTTTTTCATGGGTGAATGGGTTATAATAATCAAATCATGTCAGAAATATCAAAACGTAAATTCCCAAAGTAAGTTCCACAGTGCGGCGGAAGTTGCGTTTACTGTGGAAAATTGACGGAAATTACATTGAGAAATCACACCATAACGCTGATAAATCGCATTCCGACGTACCGGGTAATACCCGTCAAACGTCATGAAAGCACAGCAAACAAGCCCACAAGCGTAATTTCCCGGGGTAAATTCAATCACAGTGAAATTTAAGAGCCGGGAAAAACTCTCGAAAAATAGTAGTTAAATTCTATTAGGGATTACGAAAAATCGCGTCCTAATAATTTCGGGGATTGAACAACTTTATTCGCCGAAACAGGTTTCACCCCTAAAAGCTCAGCGATGTTGTCGCCATACTCCAGAATAACGCAGGGAATTACTACAGCACGACAACAATTATCGCCCCGATTACAAGCAAGCGTGGGAAATATCTGCCGACACACGTTGCACTCGGAAACTGCGGGTGGACACTCGAAAACAACTCTCGTGCGGTGCTCGAATAGATGAGGGTAATTTGTAAAAGCCGCTTAAAAAACTACGTTACTAAACTCTATCTCCACGAAATGATAGAAGTTTAACAGGCACTCTTGAGAAGTGTCGGAATGGGAGGACGTGATGATGGCTAACACGGCGAAATCTCAACAAACCTATCATGAGGTAAAATTCGGGCGAACACTTTATAGGGTCACAAGTTTCTATAGTGGCGAGGTGAATCTTGACAAAGCACTCGAAGACTTGACAGTGAAGAAAGTCTTACAGACAGCGGCTCCGCTACTAACAACGTGAAAAAATATTTATTAAAAAGGACTTGCAGTTTCGGCGAAACCGCGCTATAATTAAAGAGTAAAATTATATCGCCGAAACTGTGTAACCGGAAATGGAGATGAAAAATGGCTATTACGGAACGCAGAGTAGGCGCTTACGCTCGGCTCAGTCTTGAAGACAGCCGTGTGGGGGAATCGGTCAGCATAGAAAATCAGAAACTTAAGCAGTAATATCAGAGAGAATAATAATAGCGGTGACACAAGTATAGGTGATGGAGAAGCAGAACCTGCTGATACAATACTTTCTGCAGGAATACAAATAATTCCCAGAGAAGGTAGAATTGCACCATCTATAATATTTGTTGATGAAGAAGGTAACGAAGAAAAGCTTTCAACAGCCCACGCACTGGAAATCTTAAGATATAAAGCAGGTCTTGACGGAATAAGTAAAAACTTGTAGGACTTGTTTAAAACAGATGACCCAGGTACTGATGATGCGTTGGAGATTTTAAGGTTTGTAGCGGATTTGCCAAGTGAACTTCACTCGCGTTTCGAGGAATATTTTATAACATTTAATCGGCAGCAAGGAATCGGCGGAACGAATCATATACAATTAATATTAAATCAACCGATTCCGTCACCGATAGAACCGCCACGTAGAGATGATGCTAAATTCTTGGGTTATTTTGACCATACTGATAGCCCGTCAGCAAAACGATATTATAATGCGGATGGTACAAGAGCATACGGAGAGCCTTGGGAAATGAGAAACGGAATTACTCTTTATGCGCGATGGGAACCATACCCGATATTAACTTTTGATTGGAATTTTGGAAATGCTCCCGAAACTGAAGACCGCAGAACGAATGAGAGAGGATTTCTTATAGGTTCACCTCCTATTGTAAATGACAATATGAATCCGGGGCACACTTTTAACGGTTGGTTCAGGACACAAGTAGGCGGCAATCCTATCGATTTCTCGACGCATACATTTAACCGAGACACTACCTTATATGCTCAGTGGGAACCGATTCCGGGCTGGTGCGACCATGACTACAATGGTTTTGGTGTTTGTAAAAGAAGTATGTCATGTGGACATA
>JAITFV010000017.1 GCA_031281115.1 Oscillospiraceae bacterium
GTTCTACGCTGAATAAAAAATCACCAAGATAAGCAACTGATTCTTCATCTATAACATCCCAACCGTCCCATCTGTGAAATTTTAAATCGTGCAAATCCGTGTCAGCGAAAAATATCATCCGCTCCATTCTTTCATCGCCGCCGTCAAAGAAGATAGGTATCCTGCCTTGTAAATCTTCTTCGGTGAAGTTGTAGGCGTAGTCTAAATAGAATAATGGGGTTGGTTCCGATTCAAGGTCAGGAGCGGGGTTAGGTTCAAGGTCAAGACCGTTAAATGGAGATGCAGAATCTCTGCTCCCTGCAAGAAAAACGCAAACTATTAACAAACACAGAAAAACTTTTTTCATATTTTAATTCCCATAAGGCTTAACCGTAGTAATTGTGCCGTCCGGTGCAATTTCAAGCTCGGTATACTTTAAGCAGCGCAGATGGTCAACCCCGCCCGAAAGCGAACTGTCGTGGTAGAAAAGATACCACTTGCCCTTGAACTCAACTATAGAGTGATGATTCGTCCAGCCGACTACCGGTTCCAAAACCTTGCCTTTATAAGTGAAAGGTCCTGCAGGGTTATCGCTCTCGGCATAACAAATAAAGTGTGTGTCGCCGGTCGAGTAGGAGAGATAATATTTGCCGTTAAATTTATGCATCCAAGCCGCTTCAAAGTAGCGTCTTTCGATATCGCTCGCTTTCAGGGGTTCGCCGTTTTCATCGAGTATAAGAACCTCCTGCGGTTTGGTTTTATAGGAAAGCATATCATCGCTCAGTATTGCAAAACGCGGTCCCAGCGCGGGTTCATCGCCTTGCGGCCCATTTGCGCCGGTTTCGCCGTCAAAAGGTATATACTCGCCTGTGCGCCAGTATTCAAGCTGTCCTCCCCAAAGTCCACCGAAATATATATACTGTGTGCCGTCGTCGTCTGCAAAGACAGCCGTGTCTATGCTGAAGCTTCCGGGAATAAAATCCGGCTCGGGTTTGTAAGGACCGCACGGTTTGTCACTTACCGCGACACCTATGCGGAAAATTCCGTCCTTGTCATGTGCGGGGAAATAGTAGTAGTATTTTCCGTCTTTAAAACCGACATCAGAGTCCCACATACGCTCGGTCGCCCAGGGAACATCGTCAATATGCAGTGCCTGCCCGTGGTCAATGACAGGCGCACCGATGTCTTCCATTGAAAAGACGTGATAATCCTTCATCGCGTATTTCTGACCGCTGTGGTCGTTTGTAGCTTCATGCTCAAGGTCGTGTGACGGAAAAATGTAAAGTTTGCCTTCAAAGACGTGAACAGACGGGTCTGCGGTATACATATGCGTGATTAAAGGTTTGTTGAATTCTGACATTATATGATTCCTCCAGTTTTTATGTTTATTAGACCACTCGCGTTTAATTTCGCGAGAGGTCTATTTAATTGTATCATGAGTTAATGCTCATGTCAACATATCCGGGCGTTTCTTTCTTGTAACTCTTTCGCGCTGCTCACTCCGCCATTTTTCTATGTTCGCGTGATGTCCCGAAATAAGCACTTCGGGAACGGCGCGTTCGCGCCAAATCTCGGGGCGGGTGTACTTCGGTTCCTCAAGCAGTCGGTTATAATGGCTTTCCTCTGTGAAGGCGTCTTCGCTCGGTAATACACCCTTTTGAAGTCTCGCTACTGCATCTGCTAATATCAGTGCGGGCAATTCCCCTCCCGTCACGACATAATCACCGATTGAAATTTCCTCAAATTCAAGTTCGTCAAGCACTCTCGCATCCACGCCCTCATAATGCCCGCAGAGGATTATAAGCCGCGGTTCCTGCGCTAATTCGTTCACTAATTCCTGATTCAAGACTTTGCCTTGCGGCGACATATAAATTAAACGGGCGCTTTCATTACCCTGCACATTTTTAACACAATCATAAACCGGCTGCGCATTCATAACCATTCCTGTGCCGCCGCCATAAGCCTTATCGTCCACACGGCGATGCTTGTCCTCGGTGTAATCGCGGATATTTTCGCAATTAATCTCAATTGCACCCGACTTTCTGGCACGTCCGATTATGCTTTCTGATAAATAATTCCCGCACATCTCCGGAAATAACGTCAAAATATCTATTTTCATAAATCAAATAATCCTTCAAGCGGTCTGATAAAAATTTTACGTTCGCTTAAATCAATATCAATTAAAACTTCGGGTATTGACGGGAAAAGCAGCTGTTTGCCCTCAGTGTTTCTGATACTGTAAACATCGGTTGGTGCATTTTGCAATATTTCCTCAACTGCACCGTAATGCACACCTGTATCGGCATCAAACACATCAAATCCGATTAAATCGCGGATAAACCATACATCCTCGTCAAGCTCAATGTCTTCCCTGTCGATATAAATTAATTCACCTGAAAGTTTCTGCGCTTCTTCGACTGTGCTTACACCCTCGAGTTCAATTACAATCATGTTTTTCTGAAGCCTGTGCGAAACGAGCTTCACAGGCTTCTTACCTGCACCGAGGTACAGCGCGCCGAATTCTGCGATTTCATCGGGAGAATCGCAGTAATACTTGGCGCGCATTTCGCCTTTTAAGCCGTGCGGCTTTGTTATTTCGAGAATTTCAATATATTTTTCCATATTTTTCCGTGCAGTTGTACCGATGGTGCAATGCCGCCCTATCAATTATCCCACTTATACATCTTACGCAGTTCCGCGCCGACTTTTTCCACTTGATGCTCACTTTCGGATTTCTTTCTGGCATTATAATTAGGTCTGCCGTTTTTGTTCTCGTTAATCCAGTTGCACGCAAAAGTTCCCTCTTGAATTTCAGCTAAGACTTTCTTCATTTCTTCCTTAGTTTCAGCAGTGATAATGCGTTTCCCAACTTCGTAATCGCCATACTCGGCAGTGTCGGAAACAGAATAACGCATGAGGTTTAGCCCACCTCTGTAAATCATATCGACAATCAGCTTCATCTCGTGAACGCACTCGAAATATGCTATTTCGGGGTCGTAACCCGCTTCAACAAGCGTCTCAAAGCCCGCTTTCATAAGCTCGGTAACGCCGCCGCAAAGTACAGCTTGTTCACCGAAAAGGTCAGTTTCTGTTTCTTCCTTGAACGAGGTCAGAAGCACTCCTGCGCGCGCTCCGCCGACACCTGCCGCATATGCCAAGGCAGTGTTTAAAGCCTTTCCGCCGGCATCCTGATGAATCGCGATAAGACAAGGTACTCCCTTCCCTGCTTCATATTCATAACGCACAGTATGTCCGGGGCCTTTAGGCGCAACCATGATTACATCTACGTTTTCTGGCGGTGCAATCTGCCCGAAATGGATATTAAAGCCGTGAGCAAACGCGAGGGTTTTCCCCTCTGTTAAATTTGGCTCAATGCTTTCCTTATACAACGCCGCTTGCTTCTCATCATTAATTAATATCATGATAATGTCGGCTTTTTTCGCGGCTTCTGCGGCAACTGCAACTTCAAAACCTGCGGCTTCGGCTTTCGCCCAAGACTTACTGCCATCGTAAAGCCCGATTATAACCTTAACGCCGCTGTCTTTGAGGTTCAGCGCATGAGCGTGACCCTGGCTTCCGTAGCCGATAATTGCGACTGTCTTATCATTTAAAAGTGATAAATCGCAGTCTTTTTCATAATAAATTTTCGCCATGTTGATTCTCCTTTATTGTTTATAACTTTCTTCCCATATAAAGCTGGA
>JAITFV010000051.1 GCA_031281115.1 Oscillospiraceae bacterium
CCCTGAGCATACCTTAATGCTGTCGAACGAAGATTTATCGTATAAAAAAGTGAAAATGCCCCTTGTAATTCTGAATTGTTTATGATATAATAGATGTAAGAGCTACAATATTAGCGACAGCAGAGTAAACCCGCGCTTGAGAGAAGAGGTGATTTTTCCTGTGAATCCTGATACACCTGTGAACACTACGTTCAAAGACAGCTTTTTTACAAAGCTATTTTCAGAAACCGAAAGCGTTCTGAGTCTGTATAACGCACTTTCGCAAAGCAAATACGCGCCCGAAACTCCGATTGAGATTACAACTCTTAAAGAGGTGTTTTATAAAGGCAGATATAACGATTTGAGTTTTATCGTTGACGGAAAATTGGTGGTGCTTTGTGAGCATCAGTCCACTATAAATCCCAATCTGCCTATTAGGATGATGGTTTATGCAGGGAAAGTTTACGATAAATACTTGAAAAGCAAGAAAATTTACTCATCGCATTTGATTCAAATCCCGCGCCCTGAGTTCATTGTTTTGTACAATGGCAAGGCGGATTATCCTGATGAGAGTTTTCTGAATCTTTCCGATGCGTTCTTCGATTTACCGGAGGGGCACAATTCGAGCGGTGACTTAAATCTCACCGTGCGTGTGTTGAATATCAATAAAGGACATAACCAAGCGATTGTAGGCGGAAGCATTGAACTCGACGGATATGTTGATATTATTGACGAAATCTATAAAAACAAAGACGCGGGGTTGGAGCTTAACGAAGCGATTGCCAAGGCAGTCAAGGACTGCAAAGACAGGAATATATTAACTGGTTTTTTAGAAAAATATGGAGGGGAGATTATAGATATGCTTTATGCTGAATTTAATTTTGATGAGTATGTTGATACGCAAAAAGAAGAGGCGGTCACTGCAAGAGTTATTGCTACTGTAAAAAATGCCCTTGGGTTAGGTCTTTCTCATGAACAGGTCGCTAAAATCGCTGATATTCCTGTTGATAAAGTTGAATCACTAAGCAAAGGAACTTGTTAAAGGTAGATTTAGATATGCTTTATGCTGAATTTAATTTCGATGAATATGTTGCGGCGGAAAAGGAAGCAAGTTTGCTTGAAGGCATAGTTAAGACAGCAATAGCTATGTTGCAGGAGGGATTAAAACCTGAAACCGTGGCGAAGTGCACTAAATTGCCATTAGAGCGGGTGCAACAATTACAGCCACAATGATTTTTTACTGAGTCCAAGGGCTGACTTCGTGTCAGCCTTTTGAAGTTGCTCCATATTTCTATCTAAGATATAATGGGGGCATGGACAATATCATAGACAAATGGGCGATGGAATTCCGCAAAAAGGAGAATGCTCCCGCAATAACTGTATTAGAAAAGTTTAGCTGCAAAGGCTACGAGTGCATCGTCAGAAATGGTGATTGTTTTGATATTAAACTTGGATATGTGGTAATCCCCGAAAATCACAAGTATTTTGAGAAACCTTTTAATGAAATAGAAATAGATTGTCATTATGGATTAACTTTTAGCGGTTATTTGCGATACGAAGATAAACTTGTGTATGCGATTGGCTTTGATTGCGGTCATGGCATGGATTTAGATTTTGTTAAGCCGGAACCAAAAGACCCAAGTGAATGGATGAAATGCAATAAAGATGTTGCGTTTGTTAAGAATGAGTTGAAAAAAATTGTAAATCAATTATGCACCGAGTAACAGTAATAAGTTCAAACGGCTGATTATTCCTGCCTGTCGCCGTGAATCATTTTCACAAGATTATCCCAAGACCAAGCATGGATTCGGTCGCTTAGTTTCGCAGAAATCGGTTCTTTGACATCATCGGCATCGCCGTAAGCGTTCAGGAAAAAGTAGTCAACACCCTCTTCCTGCGCGATTTTCACCTCCTCGGTAACTCCGGGAGCGGTGTCGGTATGTCTGCCGCAGAGGACTATGACAACACCCGAATGCCTGATTCTCTCGCGGACATTCTGCTCCCAATTCGGTACATTTTCGTTTGTGGAATAATCGCAGACTTCAAAAGGCGAGTCGGTTCGCCTTGACAGCTCTGCCAATAATGCCTTTCGACTCTCATCGTTGCGATAATCGCAACTCACAAAACACCTGATTTTGCTCATATATTCCTCCTTTAAGCGCGTTTAACTATGTCTGAATCCTATCAGAGATTAGTGTTGTTGTCAATTATTGTAAAACACCGCAAACGCTGTATTCATGCCTGTTTGTTCTGTTATATCGCTCCGAAAATCGAACCAAAAAGGGCCTTGGCTCTTTTGAATGAGCCTTGTATAGTGTCATTAAAGAGCTAATGAATCGAAAGGAATATATGGAGCAAAGTAACGACACGGATATGCGTCTGATTAGCATTCCTGAAGCCTGTGAACGGCTTGGAATCGGGAGTTGGGCGATGTATCAGCAAATCAACAAAAGAAACATAAAGACGGTAAAAATCGGTGGTCGGCGGTTGGTTTGCATTAAATCTCTGAATGAGTTTATCGTAGCAATGGAGAGGTAAATGGCGAGGCGAAAAGCCAATGGGGAGGGCACAATTTTCATGCGTAAGGACGGTCGATGGGCGGCGCAGGCTTCTATTATACAAGCGGACGGAGAGTCAAAACGAATTTGTTTTACAAGCAAAGACCGCGAGACTGCCAAAGAAAAACTCCGCGTTGTGCTGGAACAAAATGACCGCTTGCCTCACTCCGGGAAAGAGTGGAATGTCGCAGATTATCTTGATTATTGGATTGATGAGGTTCAATCAAAGCGAATACGCGAAACCACTTTATCGCTGTATAAGCTAATCATTAAAAATTAATTAGGAATATGAAACATTAAAATCTGTCTTAACCACGTTTTATTGCAGAGATGAGTTGAAAAACGCCGCTGATATAAGCAAAAAATACGATGAAGAACAAAACGAACGCGAAAAGAGATTTACTAACTTTTTTACAAAATTGATAAACGATTTTACTTCGGAGTTTGCACAATATAACGAAGATGACAAGGCAGATTATAAAATATCTTGTTTGTCGTGGAACCACACTCTGTCAGAAAGGTCTATTACTGGAGAACTTGATGGAATTCATATAAACTGGTTTAGTGAACACATTAAAATCCGTTTATATGAGTATTTGGTAGATGAGATACATGACAAACTGCACATTAACAATGTCAAAGAATCAAATTCGGTTGCTACAGTCGAGATGTTTTTTTCGCAATTCACCAGATTAGAACCAAACTTATTGTTAGGATTTCATAGATTTTGGGGCGACCCTGATTGGGCACGGTATGACGAATTAAGCAGTAAATGCAAAAGACCAGTGAAACAGTTTGGGGGATTACATTTAGCAATTAATTGAGGTTCATGAGATGCTGTCGGCTGTTCAACGACATATACACTTGTTCGGTGAGAATGATGTTGTTATCAATCATCACCCCGACGAACTCACCGTCCTTATCGAATACCCTCGTGCCGTCGGGTGAAGTCAGCGGTATTAACTGCGGTTCTTTATGCGGAAACTTCGGGTCTTTCCCAACATCAGCAAGCGACTTCATTTCGATTTCGTCACCCCATTTCGCGCTACCGTGTTCCGTGCCTTTTCGGTGAAGCCGCTTTTTAATCTGCGAATATTTATACAACGCAAATATCCCAATAGCAACACCTACAAAGAACACCATCTGCGGGGCATACCCTCCCGCCCCCAATGCGGCAAAAGCCATATCGGGAGCGGTAATGGTATGAGCGAAATTCTCCATGAATAACCCAAAATCAACACCATGACCGTTGTCGGAAATGTCGAGAGCGGCTCCCATAGCCGCCGCAAGGTACAGTGCAAACGCAACTAAACCCGCCAAAAGAATAATCGTGATTTTACTCACTTTCTTCTTTTTATGCGGGTTGTACTCCTGTGAAGTTTGAGTTTTCATACACGCGCCACCCTACTTTCTTTTCGGAGCCGGTGCTTCGGGGAGCGGAACGTCGGAGGCAATCGGGGCTTCCGCTTGCTGCGGTTTCGCTTTATCGACCGCCGCCACAAGTCCGTCAGCGTCCTTGCTGTTGACTGCGATTGTGGTCTTACCGTTGTCTTCGAGTTTAGCACTCCACTTAACTCCGTCCTCGTCAAGCTG
>JAITFV010000059.1 GCA_031281115.1 Oscillospiraceae bacterium
TGAATTTATTAATGACACCGGTGTGCGTTTAATCGGTTGTGAGGCAGCCGGGAAAGGCGTTGAAACACCTGATAATGCTGCAACCATGACGCTCGGTACAGTCGGGGTTTTCCACGGAATGAAGTCGCTGTTCTGCCAAGACGAGTACGGGCAGATTGCGCCGGTGTACTCGATTTCAGCAGGGCTTGATTACCCCGGGATAGGTCCCGAACACGCGCATTTAGCGGAAATTAAACGTGCGGAATATGTAGCTGTAACTGACGGAGAGGCAGTCAGCGCGTTTGAGTATTTATCGCGCACAGAAGGCATTATCCCCGCGATTGAATCGGCGCACGCGGTAGCGTATGTTCGGAAACTCGCGCCGGAAATGAACAAAGAGCAGATTATAGTCTTAAATCTATCGGGCAGGGGCGACAAAGATGTCGCGTCTATTGCGCGGTTTAAAGGAGTGAAAATCAATGAGTAGAATAGCAGGAGCGTTCAAAAACAAAAAGGCGTTTATCGCGTTCATTGCGGGCGGCGACCCCGATATCGAAACAACAGAAAAACTAATTATCGAAATGGCGGAAGCAGGTGTTGATTTAATTGAAATCGGCGTACCTTTTTCCGACCCCGTGGCGGAAGGTCCGGTGATTCAGGAAGCCGACGAGAGAGCGCTTCTCGCGGGTTGTACGGTTGTCCGGCTTTTTGATATGATTAAGCGGGTGCGTTCTAAAGTAGAAATACCTTTGCTGTTTATGAGTTACATGAATCCGATTTTCGTCTACGGAAAAGAGAAGTTTATGCAGAAGTGCGCGGAGTGCGGGCTTGACGGCGTGATTGTACCCGACCTGCCTTTCGAGGAGAAAGGGGAGTTGTCGGGTGTGTGTGAAAAATATAATATCGCGTTAATTTCGCTGATAGCACCGACATCGGGCGAGCGTATTGAAACTATTGCAAAAGAATCCGAGGGATTTATTTACTGCGTTTCTTCGCCGGGTGTTACCGGTGTACGCGATGAAATAAATACTAATATAACCGAAATGATTGAACGTGTCCGGAGCGTTTCCGATACGCCCTGCGCAATCGGTTTCGGTATTTCCACGCCGGAGCAGGCACGGATTATGGCAGATATTTCGGACGGTGTAATTATCGGAAGCGCGATTGTGCAAATTATTGCAGAGTACGGAAGAAACTGCATAGAACCTGTGAAGAAGTATATATCGGATATTAAAGAAGTTCTTATGCTGTTATCCATTTAGGAATTGCCAAGAAATGGATAACAAGGTTCCGCAGCTTGCGAGTATTATTTGGTATTAATTTACAGGTTGTTTTTATTGACATATCATGGCAATAAAGGTATAATTAATGCATGAAGAAAGTATTGATTTACCTTGGAATTACAACAGCTGTTAATATTTTAATTGTAATAATAAGCCGTTTGTCACCGGATTTTTCCGAATGGTACGCGGTGAGTATTTATCCGCTTTTTGTCAGCTTTTGGGGAAGAATAAACGGGATTTTCTGTTTCGCCGTGGTTGAAATCCTGCTGTATTTATTGATTGCAGCGGCAATCACAGGCTTGGTTTTCTTGATTATAAGGCTGATTAAAAGCAAAGGACGGCGAAAAAGGACGCTTGTTTGCGCTGGTCTTGCGTTATCCTGTGCAGTTTCGACGCTTGTGTTGATGTTTCAGGCGGGTGGCGGGATTAATTATCAAAGACAACCTTTTTCGTATCACAGTGGGCTTGAAACCCGGATGTACAGTCCGGAGGATTTACGGGCGGTTATAGTTGAGGTGATAAGCGAACTTGAGCTGCTTGTACCACTGATTAACACGTGCGAGGACGGGAGTTTTATCCTCGATAAAAGCACATTTAACCGTGTTTCACGCAATGCAATGCAACAGCTCGGCGAACTTTACCCCGTGCTTGATACATATTATCCGAACCCTAAACCGATAATTTTTTCAAGGCAGATTATCTCGCCGCTTATGATTGGCGGCGTATTCTCCCCGTTCACACTTGAAGCGCTTTATAACCGCGATATGCCCGATTCGAGCATACCTTTCACGGCATTGCACGAACTTTCACATCTCAGCGGTTTCATGAGAGAAGATGAAGCGAATTTCATTGCGTTTTTGGCGTGCAGAGAAAGCGGCGATGTCGGCTTCCGGTACAGCGGGTATATGAATGCGCTGTCTTCCCTGATTGGCAGATATGATGGCGATGATTTATTTGAACTGTTCATGACGATTCCCGAACAAGTACGCTTGCAATACAGCATTGAAAGTGACTACTGGTGGTCATTTTACAGCGCGCCGGGCGGCGCGGCAATCGCGGCGATTTCGACTGCGGTCAACGATACATATCTGATAATGCAGGGGCAGGAAGATGGTGTAAAGAGTTATGGACGAGTCGTGGATTTATTGATTGCGGATTATTTGGCGAGGAATTATTAAGGATTATAATATTTATTTTATATTCTGTTTTGTCTTGATTTAATGCGGATTTTTCTCTAATGCGTCTAAAAGGTCAAGGTCGGTTTCTATCGTGATTATGGTGCGGGTTGTGGTAGCAGTTGTGGTATGAAATTCATAACTTTTCGATTTTATAAAAAGGATAAAGGTGCTTTCGAGCGCTTTTTTTGTTATAGTGTATTTTTAAGTGCTTATAAGTTTATTGTGTACTATTAGTATTAACTTCTTGACTTTAAAGAAATTATGATGTATAATGAACTGTACTGACAGTATATTGAGATATACGGCAAGGAGGATATTATGTTTTGTCCGGAATGTGGTTTCAACGCTAAAGGTAGGAAGTTTTGCTCTGGGTGCGGGTATAATCTATTTGAGGAGCAAGAATCTGCTCAAAAGGAGCAAGTGTCTGCTCAAAAAGAACAAATGTCTGCTCAAAAGGAGCAAGTGCAAGAATTACAGGAAGTACAGCAAGAATTTTCGTCAAGGCAAATTAAAGTATTCGGTATGAAATATTGGTACATAATTGACGGTAACGCTATCACTATCACTGTAAATAAAACAGGAAAAGAATTTTACAAGGGTGAAATTGATTCTATACAGGTGCTTTCATTTAAGAAAAATAAATTATCTGCGGGTGAATTTCATTTTACTGGCGAGGGGATAAAGACTACAGGTGATATATTTGAAAAGCAAAACGAAGTCGGTTTTTTTGAATTAATTGAGTGCTTGACGGCTGTTAATCCATGCCTTAATTTGTCTTTTACGCAAGCAATGAATTATGATAGCAACAAGGAAAAATACAAAATCAATAATCTTGACGGAAAGCAAGCAGAGCAAGGAAGTTCAAAGGTTGAAAAAAAGCGTTCATCAAAAATTAAAACAGGGTGTTTATCGGTAGTAGTTATTTTATTTGTATTGATAATTATAATTGAAATTATTCCTGATAATACGGAAGAAACACCTATTGGAACAGGGATTTCACAAGAAAACAATGGTGAACAAGTAAGTACAGGAATTATAATTGATTTTGATACAAATTTATTATTTAACAAATACGATATTAGAATTCTTGTAAACGGATTTCCGTTAGATATTCAAACACAAGGTGAAAAAGTATTATATGAATTTGCTTTATCAGAGGGTTTACACACGCTTACTCTTTCCGAAATCGGGAACGATAAAAACACAATAACAGAAACATTTGAAGTATTGGCGAATAATTATTATTTCTTCTTCATAAAGGCAGGGTGGAGCGGGATTGAAATTGAACGTAAAGATACCATGACACTTGATGAAGCGCAGTTATTTGTGGGTGATTTGTCACAGGTGGAAGCAAACACTGAGCCGTCAAATGTGATTGATAATAACAGATTTAATGATTCGGACTACATAAGACACCCTGGTAAGATTGAAGAAAAACACAATAGCCCTCAAACCCTCTATTTATCGACATTATAGCGTATTTTTTGCGATTTGTCAAGGTTTTTTGAAAAGTTCCGCTTTTTATCCCTGTCAAGGGTAGGTGTGGAGATTTTTTCGCCCATATTTTAAAGCGAAAAAATACTACCCGACCTTGACAACGCACCATAAATTATAATTGAAAAAGGGTAATCCCTTACCGCAGTGAGGGATTGCCCTTATCAGCAAAAAATTATTAATTCGCACTTGTTATCAATTCATAAACAGCCACATAAGAAATGCCCCCGCTCCCATTGAAAAGCCGATTATGGCTAAAAACAGAACGTATTTTCTAATTTTGCGCCATACAGGTAAAAATTTAACTCTGAATATTTTAACTTTATTTTTTATTTGCTTTGTTTTAATGCTTAGTGATTCGGCATGGAATAAGTCACCGCCCGCGAAAACCTTATCCACCCTGCAAAAGCCCTCGGGTGTCATTAAAACTATGTCTTTCAGCTTCGCTAAGTCGTGCGGGAAAATAATAGGCTCACGGTGCTTGCTCCAGTGGCTACCCCTGCTCGTTTCGATTCCCTCATCAGAATCATATTGAACCCCTCGGCTTTCTTTCTCGATTTCACAGCTTCCAATAAGATTACTGAAATAACGCTGACTATCCGCGTCCGTTACCCCTAAAATCGCCTTATAAGGGCAGTTGTCAACGATTGCCCGCCGTGCTTTCTCGCCGTAGATTTCGTCAAGCTGTGCAAGGCTCTGCACCATAATGCAGATTGTCACTTTTTTGCTTCTCAAGGTTGCAAGCGCGGATTTTATGGCTTCGATTTTTCCTAACCTCGGAAATTCGTCTAATAATATCAATATCGGCGGTAATGCCTTGCCCTGCTCTGTGTAAAAATCTGCTCGTCTTTCAAGATGTCGGATAAGCTGGTTAAGTTTTAATAAAATATCCGCGCTCCATTGGTCTAATTTATGTTCGGGATAATTCAAAAAGATGTTAAAATCATCAATCATATTCCAATTAAAGCTGTTATCTTCATCACCGTCCCGCAATGAATCTTTAATTAATAAGTCGGTGGCGAAAACCATGATTTTATTACTTAATTCCGTGGCGATTCCCGCCAGTGTCTTTAACTCCAAATCCCGCACTTGATTTATAAACATCTTGGCGGGTGTGTTTTCGCTTTCTAAAATTTCTTCGATTAGCTTATCAACCGCCGTTGTTTGTATGCCTGTCATGGCTTCGCTGAAACTCGCGCCTAAATCGTAGTAATACAGAATCGCGCCTGTAAGTAAATTTTGCGCTGATTGCACCCAAAACGGCTCGTTAATACTCGCAGGGATAGGAATAATCGACAAAGCCATTTCACGCGCATTTTGCACCACATAATCAGCCCCGCCTGTTCGCAGGGAATAAAAAGGGTCGTAACCGTGACCGTCTTTCCTCGCGGGGCAGAAAACAATAGATTTTCTCCCTACTTTCCCCGCTTCGGATAGTTGTTTATAATACTCCGATAACTCGCCTTTTATATCAGTCGCAACTATAGGGGCTTTCCATGCTTCAAGTACGTTTTTGGCAATACAGGCACTTTTCCCGCTCCCTGCACCGCCTACAACTAATATATGTCCGTCTTTGTCTGTTGGCTTTCCGACAAAGAAACTTTTCTGCTTTTTCCATTTATTTATTTTTGCACCAAAGAAAAAACCAACACCCCATAATTCGCTTTTTTTCATAAAAGCAGGGATATTATTTCCCTCGCGTTCGGGTCGATAATTTACGTTAAAAATAGATTTGATAAATCGCGTAAAAATATTATCGGGCATAGCTTTATAAAATCGGTAACAGTTAAGCGCGAAAAGTGAAAAGGTAATAACAAGGCAACCGATAAAAAGAAACACGTCTAAATGCTTCCACTCATAAGCAAAAAACGGATTATATGTGATTGATATTTTGTAAGGCATATAAAAAACCAACATCACCCATGCGCCTGTAAAAATCAGCAGAAAGCCCAATAGCTTATTGAAAAACCTAAATAATAATTTTAACCCGCCTGTCAGCGTTGTAATCATTTTCCCGCTCAAAAATTTTACCCCCTGTTTGATTTTATCGCGATAAATCGCGGTCATTGTCGCGGGTTCGGTTTCTGCTCTGCTCCCGCTCTTTTTGTCTGCGCCGTTCCCATTCCTGTCGCTGTATGTTGCGCTTGATAATTTCCCTGTTTCTGTCGCCCTGCTCGGTGCGTATTCCCCGCCGTTCAAGTGCGGTGTTTTTATGCCCCATGTGCAGGGTCGGCTCGTTTTTAATTCCTCGTTTTGTGTGGCTCTCATGCGATACTCTTTCAGATAAACCTTTCTTTTCAAATTCCTTGTTTTGTACTTTCGCCCAATTTTCCCGCCATAAATGCACGTACTTTCTTTTGTCATATTCACGGAAAACAGTTTTACTTTTCAAAAATCCTTTTTCATTAATCGGGCGGGTCGTAAGTAAAATATGCGCGTGAGGATTATTTTTGTGAATAATTCTGTCGTGCTTTGCTCCTTCGTGTTCTTCATCTTTTCTGTGGCGGTGTCCGCTGTGAATGGAAATATCCGCACACATTCCGCGTTTAACAAAATTATCGTTCACATAATTACGCACTAATTTTATTTGCTCGTCCTTGTTTAATTCGCGGGGTAATGCTATCTCGATTTCCCGCGCCGTTCTTGCGTTCTTACCCCGCTCCGCTTTTTCTACCGCGTTCCACAAAGTTTGGCGGTTGTAAAATTCTTGCGGTGCATTTTCGGGGAGTAAAATTTCTGTGAAATTAATTCCGCGCTTATCTGCATAATCGTGAGTTAAGCCGTCATGTTCATTGTAAAGTTTTTCGCCCGCTCGGTAAGCAGAAGCACCCACGGCAGAACGCCCCTGTCCTCGGCTGACATACTTTACTGACAGATGATATATAGCCATAAAAAAATATATTCTTGTTATGCGATAAAAATACCGCTCCGATAAAAAATGCGTTATTAACGCATTTGTGCCTTGCTTGCAAGGCATAGCCCTACGCAGTAGCGCACTACGTTTTCAAAGAAAATGTGTAAGTGCGCCCTTACTTCGTGCGGGAATTTGCTGAAACTTATAACCTTGTGGTATAATTCGATATAGTTTGTAATAGATATGTTAGTAAAAAAGGTATGGTGATAATTATGCCGTCCATGACATTAGATGAACGCATTAAGCGTGAAACAGAAAAACTTGAACAGTTGAAACAGCAAAAACGCTCACTGGAAGCGCGGGAAAAAGAAAAAGAACGCGCAACCGATACCCGCCGTAAAATTATAGCGGGTGCGATTCTGCTTGACGTTTTTCCGCAGTTTCAAATATTAGAACCAAAAAGAAAAAAAGCGGAAAATCTCAAAGAATTTTCCCCGCTTGCTAACTTCTTAAAAAATATAGCAGATAATAAAGAGCTGACCGCACAGCTTGAAAAAAATACCGAGCAGAAAACGAACGCTCCCGCCCCGCCCAAGATTGAGCAGGGCGAAAACGATTCGCAAAGTTAGCTTTTTCCTGTTCTGATTTTTCACAAAAAATTAAAGAACTGCTGAAAAAGTAACTTTAAAATATAGCATGATACACTATGATGTACTTTTTGTCAACAGGCAAAATTATTCCAGTAAATTATCTAAGTCAATATATGCGGGTACAGGGATAATGCCAAACATATAATCAAACTTGCTCTCCCCCCATTGGCTTAATAAATATTCCTCGGCTGATTCTCTGCTCGGAAATAACATCAACGTGCCGTCGTCGCGACGTTCAAATTCAAGCGGTTCTTTCAATTCCTCGTCAGAAACATAGCATATCGCTATTGTTGGTCTTATTTCATTATAATTTTTTTTGCTCATGATAAACCTTTCTATGAGCTAATTTATATTGTAGCGATTTTCATGTTCGCTTTTTATTGATTTACCCCGCTTAGAAAAATCAAAATCAAGACCGCGAGTTTACGAGCGTTTATTTAGTCTTGAATTTGAATTTTTGCGGGGTATATTCAAAAAGCGAATAAAAGAAAAACGCGGAAATATTTTAGCGAATTACAAAAAGCATGAGTAAAAATTGATACTAATAATACGATAAAGCACATAAGTATATATTGAGGTGATTATTTTGAAAACATTAGATAAAAGAATAGACGATAAAAAGCGCAGGGGGGATTCACGTAAAATAATTATCGGTGATATTTTTCTTAATTTTTTCCCTGAATTTGGAAAAATAAAAGTACGAAAAACTGTTGAAGAAAATGAAGCGGTTTTTGAAGATGTGTACAACCTTATAGGAAACATTGCGTATGAAAAAGCATTAGAAGAATGGGAAAAAGAAAAAAAGGGAGAAAAGCCAAAACATGAAGATTATTATGTTGAACCATACCCTTTTTAATTTACAAATTAAAAAGGGTATGAGTAAAAAAATTAAACAGAAAAAAGCCCCACGCTTGCCGACAACTCGGCATAGCATGGGGCGATTTTGAAAGTTAAGTTTCAAGATGTCTGCATGAGAATTTCACAGTCGGCGCATTGTATGTTGACTTCCTTTGTCGCTCGGACTGTTACCCCGCAATCGGGGCAAATGTACTTTCTGCTTGATTGTCTGCTCCCGCCTGTGCGTGTTTGGTTGGTGTCGGCTCTGACAAGACGAAAAGCGTCCTCGTCAATGCTGATTGACGTGATTAGCTTTTCGGTGTCCTCGGAAAGTGCCGTGTCGCTCCAACCGTATTTTGCATGGTGCTTGACTGTTAAACCGTGAGCGGTTGCAGTGTCGCGGAAAGTAGTATTATGATAAGTGTTTCCCCTGCTACAATCCCGCTTGCCGTTTTGCAAATTAAAAAGATGAACCATTTCGTGCATTAACGTGTCGATTATTTCAATAATCGGCAAGTGCAGAAATTCAGCGACAATAGTTATTTCGTAGAAATATTTTTTGTCGGTTTCGTCCGATTTATCCCGCCAAATTTTCTGCGTGGTACACCACCCTAAAGCGTTTTTATGCTTGCCTTTCGACTGCACAACAATTACAGGGGTTTCAAGTTTCCCGCCGTAAAAATGTTTATTCAACAGCTTAAACAGGCGGTATAATTCGGACAGCGTTTTTTCAAGGGTCGGGGTCGTTTTCATTGTGTTTCACTTCCTTTACTTTTTAATTAAAGAGCCGATTTTGAAAATTAACTTTCAAAATCGGCATGATACACTATGATACAGAAAATGTCAAGTTATAATTTCTGTGTATTTTTTAACATTAGAAAATTCGGGTAATATTCGGGTGTCGGTGGGTAAGAAAACCCCTAAAGGGGTTGAAGCGTTCTAAAAACGCTGTCGATAACATAATTCCGTTTTCTCTCGGTTTTATCGGTCTGTCCGCTATTCCACCTACCGCCTGTGTGCAGTAGTAGGGAGTGCCGTTCGGTCAGCTACGGTGCTACTCGCCCTATGAAGCCTTTAGACCCTGCAAAAACGCTGTTATTCGTTCTGCCGTATGGTATAAGTCCCCTCATGTATGGGTTTCACATCTTCTTTTATATCCCGCCGAGTTTAGCGGTTTTTCATTAAAAACAAACTGTGTGAAAAGGCTACATGATTGCCCGATTGACAATAGCATAAAATATGTTATTATCTATGTCAGTGTTATTTTTAATGCCCTCGCCGTGAAGCGGGGGCATTTACTATGTTATGTCATTTTTATGAATTTGTCAAGGTTTCCAACGCTTCACGCAGAACTTTCAATGTATCAGTCTTGGAATAAACTAAGTCAGAATCAACCGCATTTACTAAAAAATCATGAAATGCTGCAACTATACTCGATTCACCAATTTTAATAGTGCTAATATCAGCGGTTTTGCCGTCAACAGGCGAACCGATTACAAGGTTCATGTGAGAGTTTGGGAATACATCAGTATAAAAACAACTCGGCACTTTTATATTAGATGTGTTAATCGTCCTGTAAAGTATGGAATCATTTTCCGTGTCTGTAATCATCTTCTTTATAACCTCTGCACGTTCGGGCGGTGTACAAGTTCGGAAAAACCCTTCCATGATTGTTTCAATTATACCCTTGCGGACAAACAAATCAAAACCATCAAGGGTGAAAAAAGACGGTGTGTTGCCTTTATCGGCTAACTTTCGTAACCCACTGCCTAACATGGTTATTACTTCAATCATCTGCTCTCGGCTTGGCAATCCGTGCGGGATATGTGCTTCTAAAACCTCTTTGTTGTAATAAACCGCAACGCAAGGGTGTGAACCGAATCCCGAAATGCCTGTTGCTCCCGATTTTTCAATATCGCCGTAAAACATGATACTATCTTCTAAAGATTCCACGTAGCCGATTAATGGTTGTGCCTTATGTTTCATATCGTCAAAAATCTTGTTATAACATTCTATAATCTCTGCATTTCTGAAAATAATCGCCGTTTGCAAATCAATCGTAAACGCAGTAACGCAATCATGCGTAATAAGGAAATAGGGTGTTGCAACGGTCGGAACGTATTTTACAGGAAATGCCGAGTATAAATAATACGCGGTGAAGCTCCCGCCTGCTTTCATGATGAACGGCATTAACGCACCGATAACATCAAGATTGCTGTTGCGTTTTTCTTTTACAATCTCGTTCTTTTTAGAAAACTCAAAAAGACATTCAATTTTCAATGCGGGATTTTTGCAATATTTCAAGAAAAGATTATTATAAAAGAAATTATAATCACGGGGTATGATAAAACGGACACAGGGATTTTTATAAAAATCGGCTTCTCTTGAAAGTAAACTTTCAAGTGCGTGATTAACGGATAACTCGCCGTTAATAACTTCGGTTTCTCTTCTGCTTTCATCAGCTTTTTCTTTTATTTGAAAGTTATTTTTCATAGGTGTAGAAAGTTGTTGAACCTCACACATTCTGTCAATTAAACGCTTGACTTGAATACGCTGATTATATAAAAACTCTCCGTCCTTGCTGATTTTATAAGCTGTTAAAAGCTCGTCCTTTTCAAAAGGTGAAATTGAAAGCGCGTTAATCAGACTTTGAAAATTTTCCTCGCTCGGAATACTGCCCTGCGATATTATTTTATGAATATATGTCCGTCCAATCCCCGAACTTTGCGAAAGCTGATAGATTTTTATGTTGTTGTTCTCTATACATTTTTTCAGAACATCGCCAAAAAGCACCACGGCAAACTCCTCCTATTTTTCATCAAATCTCTGCTCATTATACCACAAAGAGCCATTGAATTACAATATGTTACAAAAAATATTTTTTTCGGTGACATTGGCGGTTACATATTGAAAGGTAGGTTTTTCCTCTGCTATAATTATCCTTGAATAAATTTATAGGAGGACAAAAGATTGAAAAAGAGGATTTTTTCAGCTTTTTTAGCAATTTCATTAGCATTGACTTTAATCGCGGGGGTTTCCGCCGTGGAAGTACCCCCCACGTTCCCCACACCCGCAGGTTTCAACGACAACGATTATCAGAAACTTGTCGCGTTTGCCTTGCAGTATGATAATTTAGATAAGTTGGGGTGGGATTTGGAATCGCCTGAATCATTATATGGAGTTACATGGAATAACGAAACAGAAAAAAGGGTAACAAAAATTGAACTTTATGGTAGTGAATTAGAGGTTTCACTTGAGGGTTCTCTTGATTTATCAGATTTTACCGCGCTCACATCATTACTCATTACCAAAGGCTTTATTAGCGATTATTTAATTTCTGAACTTAATTTGTCAAATTGCACCGCGCTCACATCATTGCTTATTAGTAGCCGTTTAATATCTGAAATTGATTTAACAGATAATACCTCGCTTATATCATTAAATATTAGCGGTGAATCAATTTCCGAACTTGACTTGTCAAAAAATACCGCACTTACAACATTAGCTATTGGTGGGTCTTCTATTTCTGAACTTGATTTATCTGAAAACACCGCGCTTACAGCATTATTTGTAGGTAATGACCCATTTATTACCAATCTTGATTTATCTCAAAATATCGCTCTTAAAACTTTAGAAATCAATGGAACGGGTGACGAGGGTGTCATATTAAAAGAAATAAATATATCAAATAACACCGCACTCGAAAGACTTGTAATAAACTATATATGTCTTGAAAAGATAGATGTAACAAACAACACCGCACTTAAAGGTTTGAGCATTTCAAGTAATAAGGTTAAAGAGATTGATGTATCGAACAACATCGCACTTGAATGGCTGCATGTAAACGATAATCTTTTAACCGAAATTGACACATCAAATAATATTTTACTTCATGAATTATTTATACAAAACAATCTTATTTCTGAAATTGATTTATCAAAAAATATTGCACTTGAATGGTTAAATGCAGGATTAACAGCAATCACCGATATTGATTTATCTAATAATTTGCTTTTAAAATTTTTATGGTTTTCATGGAGTGGTTTAACAGATATATCTGCTTTTGATAATTTAGAGAACTTACAGTCTGCACAGGTTTTGTATAATTTTCTTGATTTAGAATGTTCTGATGTGCTTACTTCTATTGAAGCAATACAGGAAACCGTTGATAAAAACGGCGGTCATTTTTGGTACGAAACACAAGGCAGAACAATAGATAGAAATACACTGATTGATTTTAAAGACGGCAAAGTCAGTGTAAATATTGTACTTGCCAACGGACGAATAATCGAAATCGACCCTGCTCGAATTACTTCTGAAGCGCGGGAAACGGATTTGAATATTGATATTCAAATTACAAGTCAAGGGAATCAAGTGTCGGGTGTACCCGCAAATAGTATAGTTATCCGCCCGTTTGACCACGGCGAGTTTGGTTTTGAAATTAGCTTTGTGCTTTCAGCAGAGGAGCTTGAAGAAGCAGGGCTAAACGGCAATAGTGCGCGGTTATGGCACATTGACGATGACGGCAAGGTCGTAGAGGACGGCAGGGTAACGCGCAATAATGACGGCTCGGTGACAATCGGAATAACCCGCGCTTCGTATTATGTAATGTCCGAGGACGAACCCGCGGGCGGGAATAATCAGGGTGAGGACGATTGCGATAATTGCGGCAAATTCCCCTGTGAATGTGAAAATAAGCCCGAGCCTTGCAAAGACTGCGAGAAAGACCCCTGCGAGTGCGAAAAAGCTCACGATTGCGCTGCCCTCGGTCACAAATTCGGCGCGTGGAAAACTACGGTAACGGCAACAACAGCGCGTGAGGGTTCTCGTGAGCGGATTTGCGAAGTTTGTGAACATAAAGAAACTGAAACAATCGCGAGATTAACAGGTGGGGGTAATACTGGCGGCGGCGGCAGCGGTGGCGGCGGGGGCGGTGGTTCGTCCACGACAGACACACCGACAACCCCGACCATAGCTGTAACAACAGGCACGGCTACATGGGCGGTTACGAGTATTCCGCGCACAGCCTTAACCGCTCTCGGTCTTAGCACGAATATTCCAGTTAATCAACTTCGCGTACCAACAGGCGCGACAGGCAACACAACCGTGAGTGTTGGCGCGAGTTTCGCGGGTCAAAACGCGGTTTTAGTGAAATTCAACGCAGAAACACAACAACTTGAATTTGTTTCTGCTTCCACGGTCAGCGCAAACGGTAACGCGAGTATAAATATTACTCAAACGGGCGATTTCCTTGTGCTGACGTTCAAGACTGGCGATATAACGGGAACTGGCGAGGTGCAAACGGCTGACGCGCTCGCGGTGCTTCGTGATGTCGCGGGGATTTCAAAGCTGAACAGCATACAAACATTCGTTGCGAACGGCGGGAAAGGCGATATAGGCACAAATAACGCGCTTGATATTCTAAGGCTCGTTGCAGGGATTATTGATAAGATTTAATTTCTTTTGCTCCGTTTAATAGAATCACCCGCCCTGCTTTTCACAGTGGGGCGGGTGACTCTTTGAAAGTTAAGTTTCAAAATCAAGCATAGTTAAATTCAACGCTGTCAATATTCACAGAGCTTGAATTGTAGCTCTGTTTTTCAACGGTGATAATGATTTTTTTTACAAATCTTCGTAAAAATATCATTTTTTCCGTGTTGGTTAAGTAGTTCCAGTTTTCTTTGAGGTTCAAAATAACATCTTCATTTATTATTTTTGGCGTGATTTTCAAGTTTGATAATTTTGTTTTTTTGCGTTGCAATTCATCTTCAAGTTTTTCAAAGTTTTTGTTAAATTTCTTGATTAAAATTTTATACTCGTCATACTCAATAGCACCTTGTACATACTGCTCCATTACTTGATTTTTGCGGGTTTGTAAATTTTTCAACTTCTTTTCACAGGCAACAATGCTTTTTAATAATTCCTGTTCTGCGCTGTTTGCGGTTTCGATTGCGATAAGGTCTGCGGTTTCCGTGATGTCGTTTATATTTTGTATGTACTCGCAAAAAGCAATTTCAACTTTCCAGTGTGTTATGTTTGGGTTTGTGCATTGATTTATACTGCGGTCTTTTCTTGTTCGGCAAATGTACGACGATTTATAATTTTTGTCACTTTTAGCGGTTTTATAGGTGTAATTCTGCGTAGTGAATTTACAACCGCACCGCCCACAGTACAGCACACCGCAAAAATAACTCCTTTCTTTGGGTAGTTTTGTCCTTGTGTGGCTTGTTGTGCTTTCTATGCGTTGCTGTGTATCTCGGAAAACTTCATCAGAAATAATAGGTTCGTGCTGTCCGTCTGCGGTAAAATATCTGCTTTTATCTTCCATTGCATAGCGCACTTTTCCTATGTAGGTAGGGTTTACAAGTATTGCCCTTATGGTTGCAGAACCCCACGACACGCCCGTTTTTGTCGGAATTTCCCGCAGGTTTAATTCCTGTGCAATTCTATTCATCGAATAGTTTTGATAAGCATACAGCGAAAATATTTCTTTTATGATTTCGGCTTCTTCAAGGTGTACATTCTGTACCCTTTGTTTAGGCTCTTTGTAATAACCGTAGCTTATAGAGTGGTTAGCTATGGTGTAGCCCTCTTTTACCTTGCGTTCAAGCCCCATTTTAACCCTTGCGATTAAATTCTCACGTTCAAACTCAGCGAATATGCCTATGATTTTTAAAAACATTCTACCGCTTGGGCTGTCGGTGTCTATGCTCTCGGTTAAGCTGTTGAAAGTACAATTATATTCCTCGAATAACTCCACCAATTCAAGCAGATTTTTTGTACTGCGTGTAAGGCGGTCAACCTTGAACACTAAAACATTGTTTATTTTCCCGCTCTCTACGTCTGCCATAAGGCGGTTAATCGCAGGGCGGTCAACAATATTTTTCCCGCTTATGCCCTCGTCAGCGTAAATATCGTATATGTCCCACTCTTTGAGTAAAGCATAAGTTTTTAACTTTTCCATTTGCCCACGGATTGAAAAGCCCTCTTGTGCTTGTTCCTCGGTGGAAACTCGGACATAAATTCCCGTGCTTAAACTTTTTTTTGAAATTGCTTTCAACTTTCATCACTCCTGTCTGAATTTTCAGATAGAGGGGTGATTTTTGCTTGCTTTTCACTTTTAATTCTCGGTATGGAAGTGTCAAGAAAAAATTTTAACATCTGCTTTTGTAATTCTTGGGGTAATGTAATTTTAATTTTTTCTTGTTCTCTCATGTCAAAAACTCCAATATAAATAGTAATTTATCTATATTCAAAGTTCGGTTTGTCCTATACCTGAAAATGAAGCAAAAAAGACGTAAAACCGCATTGTAATGCGGTTTTAGCCTATTGCGTTTATCTTCAAAGTAGCTCTG
>JAITFV010000094.1 GCA_031281115.1 Oscillospiraceae bacterium
CCATAGCCAATAAAACCAGCAAAAAAAGAAGCTGGTCGCCGTATATGTGCCGCGGTTTCCTCTGAAAGAAAGAAACTTTGCGCGGTTCTGTTTCATGTATTTCCGGGCTTGTACTCATATAAATTCCTTATTGCGTTAATTTAAGCGCTGTCAGATGGTAATACTGTTATCCATTTAAGGAACGAATAATAGGGGTTCCCTACATTTTTGCTTGAGGAGGATTTATTGAAAATGCAGATTGATATTTTATCGTCGAATACGTTAAAGCTGACGCTCAGCAGAATTGATATGTTTGATTTGGATATAAAGTACGAGAGCCTTTCGGGGAAAAATCCCGAAACGAAAAGGCTTTTAGCACACGTTTTAAAGTCAATCAGGCTTGACCAGAAGGTCGGCTTCGATTTTTCGTGCGAACGGATTTTCGTCGAGGCTTTCCCGCGTCCCGACGGCGGCTGTATGCTTTATGTTTCAAGCCTTGAAGCAGACGGGAGAAAAAGAAAATCTAATTTTAAAACAAGAAATGAAGCAGGGTGCGACGTCCCCGGCGCGCCGCTTGAAGAATCGATATTCCCAAGAGCTTTGAATATTAAGCGCGACAGCTTTAAAACAACATTTATCATAGAAGCCGAAAACATGAACGAACTCGGCGGAGTCTGCCGCTGCCTTAATCAGCAGAAAGAATGGGAGCGGCTCGGCTTCGAGAGCACACTTTATATACATGAAAATGCGGGAAATAAGTACAGGCTCGTAATTAAGGGCAGCAAAACCGAGCAGCAGCAGCTCTCGGCTATTATTAGGGAATACGGCGAACTGCTTCGCGGTGAGCGCGAATTTATGCACACGAAAGAGCATTTCAGACCTGTTATCGAAGAAAACGCGGCAGAAAAACTAAGTGAATTGTTATGAGCCTGCAATTCTGATTGAAAGCATTGCGCCGATATAATCATCACTGCCCAGAAGAAAAGTTCCGACGACGGCGATATTTGCGCCGGCTTCAAAGATGAGCGCGGCAGTTTTGTCATTAATCCCGCCGTCAACCGAGATGTCAAGCTTTAAGCCAAGCCTGTCTGCTTCGCTGCGAACTGCTTTTATTTTATTTATGGATTCGTTTTGGAAGGCTTGACCGCCCGCGCCGGGCTTAACACTCATAATCAGCACTGTATCGCAAAGCTCAAGGTACGGGAAAACCCGCTTAACATCGGTCTCGGGATTAATTGAAATGCCTGCTTTTTTGCCCAACCCGCGAATTAATTTAAGGCAGGCGGCAACGTCACAGCGGCTCTCTTCATGAATTGTAATTATGTCGGAACCTGCTTTCGCGAAAAGCGGAATTAATTTTGTGGGGTCGTTTACCATGAGGTGCGTGTCAAAAGGAATCGCGGCGTGGGGGCGCAGATTCCCGACAACGTAATCGCCGAAAGTTATACTGTCGGTGAAAACGCCGTCCATTACATCTATGTGAATCATATCAGCCCCTGCGTCCTCGGCGCGGCGAAGTTCCTGCTCTAAGTTGGCGAGGTCTGAATTTAAAATCGACGAAGAAATTAAAACGCCCATAAATTTTCCTTTTTAAATAGACTTTTCTACTAATTCCCCAACAAGTTAGTTTTGAGAAAAATTGCCAAAAATTCTGCCGCGAGCGGGGTCGGCGAAAAGGTCTGATATTGTGTATTTTTCATTTTACCATTTTCACTTGGAAAACGCAAGGGGTTTATTTTTAATTTAATTAAATAGTATGATGTTATTTTTCACTTAAAAAATAACATCATACTATTTATTGTTTGTGAAAAACAATAAATTCTATATATAGTAAAAAAATGACATTATTTTACAAAAAAGGAAATATAAGGAAAAAAGAAATTAATTTTATTTATTTGGCGTTTTTTAAAAGACCATGTAACTTTCGGGTTGAATTTTCATCTTTATTTTTGATATGAACAGCAGTAAAACCCGCTCGCGCATTTTCCCGAAAGAAAACAAACAAGCTCGAAAGTATAAGTAAAAATAAGATAAGCTTATTTATAGTACAAGACATAGTATTTATTTGTAATAATTGCACAATATGTCGAATCTTTGCAATGCTTGCATTAAACACATGTTGCGCGTTCAGACGTGAAGCTATGAACTCTTATAAAAAAGCAAATAAACGCCCTGCTCCTAATTATTAATCCGCTTCATTCTATTTAATTAAAATAAAATCAGCAGATGATTAATCGTTGTGTATATAACATGATGTATTATACATAAAGTATATACTTGCAAAACTTAAAAAAATAAGTTATAATAAAAAAGCGGCAGGTTATTTTTAAAACGAGGATAAAGAAGCCATGTTTTTTTTAAAGAAATTAAGACGGCATGATTTTTCAAGTTTACAAGGTTCACCCGAATTTATTATTTGCGGGCTCGGTAATCCCGGAACACGATATGAAAATACAAGACACAACTGCGGCTTCATGGCGCTCGATATTTTAGCCGGACAAGAGGGCTTCAAAATAAAAAAGCTGAAGTTCAAATCGCTGACAGCTCTCGAAACTATTGACGGGGTGAAATGCTTTTTGATGAAACCGACGACTTTTATGAACCGAAGCGGCGAGGCACTCACCGCCGCAATGGAGTTTTATAAAATAAACCCCCAAAATGTGATTGTTATTTTCGATGATTATTCATTGCCGCTCGGGAGCGTAAAAATACGCCGAAGCGGCAGCGACGGCGGGCATAATGGCATTAAAAGTATAATTTTGGAGAGTAACAGCGACAACTTCCCGCGTGTGAAAATCGGAATTGACCGACCGCCGCATCATGATTTCCCGCTGAAAGACTGGGTTCTGTCGCCGTTTAAAAAGAATGAAGGCGAGAAGCTGGAAGCTTCGCTTGAGCGGGCGGCACAGGCGGTAAGGCTGATGATTAAAAGCGGTGTGGATAAGGCGATGAATGATTTTAACGGGAAATATAATCGTTTAAATTGAAAACTGTTCCACAGTTTCAATTTAAACGGGTTTCCGCTGCGTGAGCGCAGCTTGCGCTGTCGCAACAGCGCAAGCCCCTTTAACTTAAAAAGCGAAACGCTTTTTAAGTTAAAGGACTATAATATAACCGAAACAGGTAAAACGAAGCCGTTTTATATTTGCATTGGCGAAGAAAGGATTTAATAAAAATATGTTACAAATTAAAAACCTAAAAAAAAGCTACAAAAACTTCCCTGTTCTGCTCGGACTTAACATGAGTATTGAAAAGGGCGATGTTTACGGTTTCCTCGGCACTAACGGCTGCGGGAAAACAACTACGATGAATATTATCTGCGATATAATACTTAAAGACGAGGGTGAAATAAACTTCGGTTCGGGAGCGGTTAAAATCGGTTACCTGCCCGAAACCCCCGCGCTTTACGGCTATATGAACGGCTGTGAATACCTTGATTTTATCGGTGCCTGCTGTAAATATGACGGTAATATAAAAGCGCGCACTGCCGAAGTGCTTGAAATCACAGGAATGACCGGGGGGGCGCAGCGAAGAATAAAAGGTTATTCACGCGGTATGAACCAGCGAATAGGAATCGCTGCCGCGCTGTACGGAAAGCCGGATTTAATCATACTTGACGAGCCGACAAGCGCGCTTGACCCCGAGGGACGCGCAGAAGTCATGGAGATTATAAGAAAACTCGCGGAATCGGGAAGCACGATTATTTTATGTACGCATATTCTGTCGGACGTTGAGCGGGTGGCTAATAAAATCGGGATTATGCGTAACGGAATTATCGCCGCGGAAGGTTATCTCAACGAAATAAAACGCAGGTACGAGGGCGGTGTCGCGCTGAATATAAGAGTACCCGAACAAACGCCCGAAATTGTAACCGCGCTGAGTAAAATCCCTCTCGCCGAGCGCAACGACATTTCTAAAACCGGCGGAATAACTGTTTATGCAAAAGAGGGCATCGGCGAGAAAGAATTTTACAATAATGTAATCGCGGTACTTTCCGAGAATGATATTTTACCCGATTCGGTCGCATTTAAGCGGATGTCATTAGAAGAAATTTACATCGGCGTGACGAGTGGACGCCTGACGAACAATTGACAATTAACAATTGACAATTAACAACTAATTCGGGAAGAAAGGAATTAATAAAATATGAATACACAAATTAAAGCTTGTTTCAAAAAAGAAATAATGGCTTTCACGAGGACAAAGAGGTTTTTTATTCTGCTTTGTGTTTTTGTGGGGCTTGCGATTTTTGACCCTTTGATGATTCGGGGGACGAGCGCGATTATGGAAGCGGTGAGCGATATCGACACACTGGGGGAACTTCTCGGCGAGATGACTTCCTACGCTTCAAACGGCGTTGCATCGCTCGTGAGCGACCTTGCGCTCGCGGGAATGATTGTTTTTATACTGCTTATCGGCAGCTTTGCGGGCGGCGAGCAAAAGAAGCGTTCTATAATAATTCCGCGCACTTCCGGGCTTCAAAACAAAGCCTATCTGCTCCCGAAGTTTATCGTTTATCCTGTGGCGGCATTTGTTTTATGTATGCTTGCGGTGCTTTCGGCAGCGGTGCTTTCAGCGGAGATTTTCGCCGAAAACGATTTGATAATATCGCAGATTTTTGCTGCGGGAGCCATACTCGGCGTACATTTTATGATGTATATTTGTTTTCATCTGTGCATAGGAACGGCAACAGGAAAAGCAGGCATGAGTGCGGCGATTTGCATAGGTGCGCTGATTTTGATTCCGGGGATTTTTGCACTGATGAGCATGGGAACAGACGGCAATTTGATTGCGTATAATCCTTTCGCGCTTAATATGATGGCGCTCGATGCCGTACACGATATGCCGGAGACGGGAGAGGTAACAGTAACTGTAATCATAGCTTTTGCTTTGATGTTTGTTTGTTATCTGCTTGCGCTCTTTGCGCAGAACGCGAAAAAAATCGACAATAAAGGGAATGAGATTTTAATATGATGAAAGTTGGATTCATAGGCACGGGATGGATTGCGGAACGTATGGCGCAGACGCTGAACGCTATGGCGGAAGAAGGAATTTTCCTCACGGCGGCAGGTTCGCGCACTATTGAAAAAGCGGAAGAATTCGCGGCACGATTTAACATTAAAGAAGCATACGGCAGCTATGAAGAGCTTGTAAACAGC
>JAITFV010000119.1 GCA_031281115.1 Oscillospiraceae bacterium
CGCGGCGAGTTGCGGTTTCACCGCAACCATAGTCGTTTTAAACGACTATATCTTTGTAAACATTATGCCTGTCCGTGAGAATGTAGAACAAATAAAATTTGACAAAAATTCATGAGTATGTTATCATGTTTGTATGAAAATTCTTTTTATCGGAGACGTTGTCGGGCAGGATGCCTGTGAAGTTCTTTGCACTTTCTTGCCGAATTTCAAACACGAGCTCGAAATAGGGAAGGGCGCTGTTATAATCAACGGCGAGAATTCCGCTGACGGAAACGGCATAACGCCGCACTCCGCGAAGCTGCTGTTCAAGGCGGGCGCAGACGTGATTACAACAGGCAACCACTGCTTCAAGCGGCACGATATGGATTCGGTGTATCGCGAAAACCCGTTCATACTGCGCCCGGCGAACTTCGGCGAAAACTCGCCCGGAAAAGGCGTCTGCCTGATTGACCGCGGGAGTTTTTCGATAGCCGTAATAAACCTTGCCGGAATCACGTTCATGGCTCCGGCTGATAACCCTTTTAAAATAGCCGATGAACTTTTAGAAACTATCGGAACCAAGAATGTAATAGTTGACTTCCATGCTGAAGCAACCGCCGAAAAAAAAGCAATGGGTTATTACCTTGCAGGTAAAGTCAGTGCGGTTTTGTGTACGCACACTCATGTCCAAACAGCCGATGAGCAGATTATAAACTCGCACACAGCCTACATTACGGACGTAGGCATGACGGGCGCGCTTAACTCGGTTCTCGGCGTTGACAAAGATGTAATTATTGAGCGTTTTCTGTGCTATTATCCGAAAAAACACTCGCTCGCAGCCGGAAAATACAGCATAAACGCTGTTCTGCTTGAAATCAACGAAAAAACAGGAAAGACACAGTCAATACAACGAATTAACCGAAAAATGCATTAAGGGCGAACTGTGCCTGCCTGCAAAAAAATGCAATCCGCAAAAAGGAGAATTTTATGGAATTAATTAAAGTATCAGCGCGCTCTGTACCTAAGCTCGCCGCCGGAGCAATCGCGGCAGTAGTGCGAGATAAGAAAACCGTTGAAGTTCAGGCGGTGGGAGCCGGCGCAATTAACCAGGCAGTAAAATCAATCGCAATCGCGCGGGTTTATACCGCCGAGGACGGCTTGGATTTAATCTGCAAACCTGCGTTTATTAACGTTGAAATCGAAGGCAGTGAAAAAACCGCAATGCAGTTTATAATAGAAATATTGTAAAAATCTTTAGTCGTTATGCAGAATGCGCGTACCTACCCGCAAAGACGCTCCAATTCTTTCCGCAACCGCTTGATAATCCGCTTTTCAAGCCGCGAAATGTAGCTCTGCGAGATTCCGATTGAATCCGCGACTTCTTTTTGTGTGCGCTCGTTTCCGTCAATCAGCCCGAAGCGCATCTCCATAATCTGTTTTTCGCGGCTTCCGAGTCTGCTGATTGCCGAAAGGAGCAAATCGCGCTCAACCTCGTTTTCTATGTTTACATTAACAATGTCATTATCGGTTCCGAGTACATCGGAAAGCAACAGTTCATTTCCGTCCCAATCAATATTAAGCGGCTCGTCAATAGAAATTTCGTATTTCTGCGAGCCTGTTTTTCTGAGAAACATCAAAATTTCATTTTCGATACAGCGCGAAGCATAAGTCGCGAGTTTTATATTTTTATCAGGACTGAAAGTGTTTACAGCTTTAATAAGACCGATTGTACCTATTGAAATCAAGTCCTCAATGCCGATTCCGGTAGACTCGAATTTCTTCGCAATGTAGACCACAAGCCTTAAATTATGGACAATCAGCGTTTCCCGAGCAGTGTTAAAATCGGTTTCCAACTGCCGGAATGCAACTTCCTCCTCATCGCGTGTAAGCGGCGGCGGCAAAGACTCCGCACCGTTTATGTAAAAAATACTGTCCTTTTCTCTTTCTTTTGCTTTTTTGATTTTGCATATAATCGTCTGCAAAACCGTTTGTAAATCGTGCATGGCAGCTTCGCTCCTTTCGGTGCGGCAGAGTCGCCGCTCCCTACATTTAAAATAATAATTTAGGATTAAAAATGGCGTTTACGCCGTTTTTATTTATATTTTCTTTTGAAATTCCAAGCAGAACATCAACTTCCTTATCTTCAATTTTAACGCTGGCAGGCTTAAAAACGGGGATAATTCCGCTGCCGTTTATAGTTGAATAAGGCAGCAGGCGCAGTCCTTTTACGAGTTCAAGTTCACTTTCATCGAACTCGGGAAACAAACCAGCGCACGTGCTCTTATCACAGATGATTACAAGTTTCCCGGTGAAAAAATCTGTCAGCGTATTTCCCGAATCGGCAAACGCGCTCAGGCTACGGTTTTCGCCGTTATATTCAAAAGTAACGCGGTAAATTCTGTCGGCGTTGAACCTCACATCTAAAAAATATCGCAGAACGCGGATTGTAAAATACGCCGCCGCCGTAAAGATTAAAAGAGCTAAAAATGAAATGCCGAAGTAAACCGTGCCGTTATTGTAAATCATGCCGAGCGGGGAAAAGAAAAGGCTCAAAGCGAGCATTACGCCTGCGAAAATAATGTTAATCACAAAGAAGACAAGCGCATTTTTTAGGAACTTCCCGCGCCCGAACACAATCAATACAAGCACCGCGCCGATACCGAGCTTGATTGCGGTATTCAGCAGCAAAGGCAGGGAGGGAAGCAGAATTACAAGCGACGAAACCCCGCCCGCAACCGCGCCTGAAACACAGCGCGCCGTGTTTATTTTCCTGTGCAGAAAAGCTCCGCAAGCCCTTATCATAAAAAAGTTCACGTAAAGGTTAATTATGAACAAAGTATCTATGTAAACTATGTTTAGGTGAAGCATAATTTCATTATAAGATATTATTAATGAAAAAATTGCCGATATTTGGCTTGACAGAATATTTTTTTATGCTATAATAAATTTACAAAGTAATTTGGTGTTCTTAATACTATTATCCATTTCTTAAATGGTTAACAGTATTAAAGGAAAGTCCTAACGAAAAATAAATAATAAATAAAAAGCAGGGATTCGCTTCCTGCTTTTTATTTGCATACTTGACAAATCGGCAAAAAACATATACAATATATAGTATGGAAAAAATTAGAAAAGCGTATGTGCGAACTTACGGCTGTAAGCAGAATTTCGCCGACAGCGAGAAAATAATGGGTCTGCTGCTGACTTTGGGCTACATCGCGGTCAAAACTCCCGAAGAAGCCGACCTTATAATATTCAACACCTGCGCCGTTCGCGAAAACGCTGAACAGCGGGTTTTCGGTAATGTTGGAGTGCTTAAGAAACTCAAGGGGGACAACCCCGGGCTTGTTATTATTCTTTGCGGCTGCATGACGCAGCAGCCGCATATGGCGGAGTATTTTAAAGCTAAGTTTCCGTTCTTGAATGCAATCATAGGTACAAACATATTAACTGCGCTGCCGGGCATAATAGGCGCAGAAGCGGTTTTTCCGTCTGCTGAAGAAATTAAGCCTTTGCGAGAAGGCGAATTTTCAGCAAACGTTCCTATTATGAACGGCTGTGATAATTTCTGCACTTACTGCGTTGTGCCGCTTGTCCGAGGACGAGAAGTGAGCCGAACGCCGGAAAAGATTATAGACGAAATAAAAGGTTTAATCGCCGAAAACCGCAGGGATATATTGCTTTTGGGGCAGAATGTCAATTCTTACAAGCCCGATTTTATGGAACTGCTGCACGAAATTGACAGCCTTGATGGCGAATTCACAATCAGCTACATGACAAGTCACCCAAAAGATTGCAAAAAAGAGCTGATTGATTTCATCGCCGAGAGCCGCAATATTTCTCGCCATCTGCACCTGCCCGTTCAATCCGGCAGTAATCGTATTTTAGAGCTTATGAACCGCGGTTACACCCGCGAACAATACATTGAACTCGCAGAGTACGCAAAAAGTAAAATCCCTGAAATCTCGCTCACAACCGATATTTTAGTGGGCTTCCCGGGCGAAACCTACGAGGACTTTAAAGATACGCTCAGCTTAACGGAGGAAATCGGTTTTGATTCCGCTTATACTTTTATCTACAGCAAGCGCGAGGGAACTGCGGCAGCAAATTTTGCAGACCCTGTGCCGCCTGAGGAGAAATCAAAGTGGTTCCGGGAATTGTTAGAAGTTCAAGGCAGAATAAGCGAACGTTCATATTTAAAACATATAGGAAAATCACTGCGCGTTTTCTGTACCGGAGAAGGCAGAAGTAATCCCGAACTGCTCACCGGGAAAAGTAAGCAGGGGATTATTGTGGATTTTGCGGGCAGCGATGAACTGCGCGGGAAATTCGTTGACGTAAAAATTACAAAAGCCCTACCGTGGGCGCTTGTCGGACAATTGACAGTTAATAAATAAAGAGGAGATAAAATATTATGCAGCCAATTCAAGCAGCAAGAGAACTCGGCAAGGCAATCCAAAACGATGAACGCTACAAGGATTATTTTGCGGCGAAAGAGAAGAACGACGGCGATGAGGCGCTTCAAAACCTTATCGGTGAATTTAATCTTCAGCGTGAGAATTTGACGATGGAAGCCTCAAAAGCCGAGGGCGAAAAAAATCAAGAAAAAATCGACGAGCTAAACGAAAAAATGCGCGCGACTTATGCGGAAATCATGTCGAATGAGAACATGAGGGCATACAGCGCGGCGAAAGCCGGATTCGACCGGATGCTGAATCAAGTTAATCAAATCGTCGCAATGTGCTGCGAGGGCGCAGACCCCGATACCTGCGAACCGGCGGCGAAAGGCTGCGGAAGCGGCTGCGGGGGCTGCGGAGGATGCGGCTGACGGGTAATTATATTATACGGGCGAACTGTGTTCGCCCATGAAAGGTAACAATTTATGAAACAAGTAATTGCAGGCAGATTTTTGTTTGTCGGCGGTTGTATTCTTTATGCTGTCGGTACTTTGGGTTTTGCTGACTCATATGTTTCGGCTTATGAAATGCAAGTCCCGATGTATATCGGCATCTTATCAATGGCAGCAGGTTTAATTATAGGAATAATCGGACTGCGTAAAAAGAATAGCGGATAAAAAGGTTTAAAACAAAATCTGCATTAACAGAGAAAACGTTGTTTTCGCTTCGTTGGTGAAGAAAAGGGCTTATGAAAACATGAACAAAGAAAATCTCACCCCCATGATGAAACAATACGTTGAGATTAAAGAAAAATACAATGAGTACATTGTATTTTATCGCCTCGGTGACTTCTATGAATTTTTCTTTGATGAAGCGGAGAAAATCTCGAAAAAACTTGAATTAACGCTCACAAAACGGTCAGAAATACCCATGTGCGGCGTACCTTATCATGCCGCCGAGAATTACATAAAACGGTTAGTAGAGCAGGGGGAAAAAGTTGCGGTCGTTGAGCAGGTAGGTGACGTGACCGGAAAAGGTTTAGTTCGGCGTGAAGTTGTGCGCATTGTGACGGCGGGGACGCTCATTGAGGATAACATGCTTGACGCTGGGAGCAATAATTTTATCGCTTGTTTTTATATGAAAGAAAAATCCTGCGGCGTGGTTTTCGCCGATTTGTCAACAGGCGAACTCAATGCTTTTGAGAAAAGCGGTAAAAATTTAGAAGACGAATTAATAGCGGAAATCGCACGGTTCACGCCTGTAGAAGTATTGTTCAACACTGATTTTATGTCACTAAAAGCAACTGCGGATTTTATTAAAAGTAAAATCCCCGGTTGTGTCGGCGAAACGCTTGACGGCATTGAATACAACATCGGAATACTTGCTAATTACAATTTTATTCCCCTGGAAATAATCACGGAAAATCCGCTCGCCGCCGGCGCAATTGCCGCCTTGCTCGGCTATATAAAGAAAACGCACTTGAACGACACGCCGCGTTTCACAGAGCTTACAATGCACACAGACAGCGCGTTTCTTGATTTAGGTTTAACAGCGAGAAGGAATTTAGAACTCACTGAGAATATGAGAAGTAAAGACCGCCGCGGTACTCTCATGTGGGTCTTAGACCGTACCCGCACATCAATGGGGAGGCGGCGGCTCAAACAATTCATTGAGCGCCCGCTCACCGACCATGCGCGGATTCTGCGGCGTTTGGAAGCTGTTGATGAGCTTATGAAAAACGTAATAGGACTCGGCGATTTGCGGGATTCGCTCGGCGGAGTTTACGACATGGAACGGCTCATGACGCGCATTGTCTACAACAAAGCCAATCCGCGCGATGTGTTCGCATTCGGTGCGACCTGCGGGAGAATCCCGGGACTAAAGTGCATTTTAGAGCAATTCAACTCGCCGTTACTTCAAAAATTAAACGAACGGATTTCCGATTTATCGGAAACTAACGCACTTGTCGAAAGAGCAATAAAACCCGAACCACCGGTTCTCATGAAGGACGGCGGCTACATAAACGATGGCTATAATCCGGAGCTTGACAGTCTGCGGTTAATCACAAAGGACAATAAAAATATTCTCGCAGTGCTTGAAGAACGCGAGCGCAAAGCGACAGGAATCAAGAACCTGAAAGTCGGCTATAACCGCATTTTCGGGTACTATATTGAGATTTCAAAAAGCAACATAGATTCAGCACCCGCACATTATATCAGAAAGCAAACACTCACGAACGGCGAGCGTTATATAACCGATGAACTTAAAAAAATCGAAAATGAAATCCTTGGTGCAAATGATAAAATTATTGCGCTTGAAGCCGAAATTTTCACCGAAGTCACCGAATTTATTAAAACAAAGCTCGAAATCGCACAGAAAACTGCGGAAGCGATTTCGATTCTTGACGTGCTCGGCGGCTTCGCGAAGTGTGCAATAGAGAACAATTACACACGCCCCGAAATCAGTACGGAGAGCGTAATAGAAATCAAAGATGGCAGACATCCTGTCATCGAAAAGGTGCTTAAACAGGGCGTATTCACGCCTAATGATGTTTACCTCGACACCGAAAAAAACCGCCTTATTATCATCACGGGTCCTAATATGGCGGGTAAATCGACCTTCATGCGGCAGGTTGCGCTGATTACAATTATGGCGCAAATAGGCAGTTTTGTTCCTGCGAAATCTGCACGAGTCGGCGTTGTGGACAAGGTTTTTACCCGTGTAGGTGCGAGCGATGACCTCGCGGCAGGGCAGTCAACTTTCATGGTGGAGATGACCGAAGTAGCGGAAATTCTCAGAAACGCAACCCGGAAAAGCCTTGTAATTCTTGACGAAATCGGGCGCGGAACATCTACGTTTGACGGCATTTCTATCGCGAAAGCCGTCGCAGAGTACATCAACAATAGGACCGGCTGCAAGACGCTTTTTGCCACTCACTACCATGAATTAATCGCTCTTGAGCGGAAAAATGCCGGCATCAGGAATTTCAGCGCGGCAGCTTCAAAGCGCGGCGATGAGTTGCACTTCCTGCATAAAATCGTCGAGGGCGGCGTTGACGACAGCTACGGAATCGAAGTCGCGAAGCTTGCGGGTGTGCCGGAAAAAGTCATTAACAGCGCGAAAGAATCACTAAAAGTAATGGAATTAAATTCAAAAATCGAACTCGAAACCGAACTGCGCGAAAGGGAAGAGGAGGGGCAAATCGACTTTACATCACTCGCCCGCGAAAGTGTGATTAACAGGCTGAAAACGCTTGATGTAAACGGCTTGACGCCGCTTGAGGCATTGCAGGTTTTGGCAGAGTTGAAGGGAGAGTTGTGATAAATGCCGAAAATTAACATCCTCTCCCGCGAAATCTCCGAACTCATTGCCGCCGGCGAGGTAGTTGAACGCCCTGCCAGCGTCATAAAAGAGCTTGTTGAAAACTGCGTGGACGCAGGCGCAAAGCAAGTCACTGTGGAAATCATGGGTGGCGGCGTAAGTTTTATGCGCGTTACCGACGATGGCTGCGGAATCGCGTTCGGTGAAGTCCCTAAAGCCTTTCTGCGCCACGCCACAAGCAAAACCGCAAGCAGAGAAGACTTAGAAAACATAGTTACAATGGGCTTCCGCGGGGAAGCATTAGCTTCGGTCGCAGCGGTTTCAAAAATAGAAGTGCTGACCAAAAGAGCCGAGGACAAAACCGGCACACTCTACAAAATTCACGGCGGTGAGGAAGCCGCGTATCACGAAACCGGCTGCCCGGACGGAACTACTATTATAATCCGTGAGCTTTTTTACAACACACCCGCCCGTCTTAAATTCCTCAAAAAAGACATCTCCGAGGCGAATGCAATCCAGGCAATTGTTGACAAGCTGATTTTAGCGCACCCGCACATAGCTTTTCGCTTTCTGCGCGATAATAAACCTATGCGGATTACAGCCGGAGACGGCGAGTTGTACAGCGCGCTCTACTCGGTTTTCGGCAAGCAGTTTGCGGCGAGTCTCGTATCTGTAGATTTTGCACAGCACGGCATTAAAATCAGCGGTTTTATTTCTTCGCCGCTTTTCTGCCGCGGAAACCGTACTATGCAATACTTCTTCCTCAATTCCCGCCCGATTAAATCTTTGCAAATCATGGCAGCTATGGAGGAAGCTTATAAAAACTCCGCACCTGTCGGGAAATACCCTGCCTGTGCGCTTAAAATCGAAATCAATCCGCATGAAGTTGACGTAAACGTCCACCCGGCTAAGACCGAAGTACGTTTCGCCAATGACAGCGCGGTTTTTGATACTGTGTATTTTTCGGTGAAAAACGCGCTTTTAAATGCGCAGAATGTAAAAGAAATTGAAATTCCGCAAGTAAAACATGAATACATACCGCCGCCGCCTACGGAAAAGCCCGTATTTCAGCAGACACTTGTGCCTGTTTTTGAAGCAAGCAAAGCGGAATTCATCGTTACAGGGCGCAACACCCCTATCGCGCCGACAGTAAATACACCGCTGCCAAAACCAGCCGCACCGCGTGATAACCATGTTGCGTCACACTCTGCGGAGTTGCCGTTATCCCCTGTATCTCGGCTACGCATAATCGGCGAACTTTGGAAAACCTACATAATATGCGAAGAAAACGAAAATTTAATCTTAATCGACAAACACGCCGCCCACGAACGCATCCGCTTCAACGCGCTCAAAAGCGAACTCACGGCTTCTTCACAGCTCCTTGCCGAAAGCATTTTTGTTATATTTGAGATGCGTAGCTATGACGCGCTGCGGCAGGGCCGCGATGTACTCTTGGACGCGGGAATCGATATAATTCCGCTCGGGGATTACAAAATAGAAATAATCGCACTGCCGGAGGTTTTAATAGGCAGCGACATTGAAGCGATTCTTACGGAAGCAGCCGGAATTTTTGCCGAAAGCGGAGGCTCGGAAATCGGCACAGAGAGTATATTCAACGAGATTTTACACTCTATTGCGTGTAAATCTGCTATAAAAGCTAATGATAAAAGTATAATTACAGACTTAGAACAGCTTGCGAACGTCGTAATAACCGATAAAAGTCTGCGTTTCTGCCCGCACGGCAGACCGATTGTCACACAAATAAGCAAACGTGAAATTGAGAAAAATTTCGGGAGGATGTAGGGGTGCGCATTGCACGTCTTGTATAAACATGAAAAAAATATTCGTAGTTGTGATTTGCGGCCCCACAGCTTCAGGGAAAACCGCGCTCGCTGTACATCTTGCCGAGCAATTTGGCGGCGAAATCATCGGCGCAGACTCCATGCAGATTTATAAGGGCATGAACATAGCTACAGCAAAACCGGCACCTGAAGAACTGCGCGGTGTAAAGCACCACCTCATCGACTTCTTAGAACCGCACGAAGCTTTTTCGGTCGCTGAATACGTAGATTTGGCGCGAGTTAAAATCGCTGAAGTTCACGGGCGCGGCAAGCTGCCTGTTATCGCAGGCGGCACAGGGCTTTATATAAACTCGCTGATTGATAATATCGAATTCCCTGAAATAAAAGCTGATATGGTTTTCCGTGCGGAAAAACAAAAGACGGATGCGGGCATTTTGCTTGGAGAGCTGCGGGAAAAAGACCCCGGGACAGCGGAGCAGTTACACGAAAATAATAAGAAAAGGATAATCCGCGCCTTGGAAGTTCTACACATTACCGGCAGAACTATGGGTGAGCTTAAAACCGAGAGCCGCTTGAATCCGTCACCTTATAAACCTTTAATGCTGCAAATCGAATTTCACAGAAACGAATTATATGAACGAATCGACAGACGCGTGGATTTAATGCTTGAAATGGGGCTTTTAGACGAAGCACGGGCATTTTACGCACTTGGGAATACACCAACCTCCGCTCAAGCCATCGGCTACAAAGAACTGCTCCCATATCTGAACGGTGAAGCCGGGCTTGAGGAATGTGTCGAAAATTTAAAGAAAAGTACGCGCAATTACGCCAAGCGACAAATTACGTGGTTTAAAAAAGACCCGCGGATTCATCTGCTTGCACCGGAAAAAGCCTTTAAACACGCCGAAAATTTAATATTAAACATTATAGCACAAATCAGTTGACAAGCAAACTGATTTGTGTTATAATAATCTATAGTATTATTTTTGGGAAGGGAAGAAGGAAATGGCTAAGGATATTAATTTGCAGGATGTTTTTTTAAACCAGGCAAGAAAAGAACGCATCCCCGTGACCATTTATATCACGAACGGCTTCCAGTTCAAGGGTACGGTCAGAGGTTTTGACAGCTATATAGTCATTCTCGATACCGACGGAAAGCAGAACATGATTTATAAACACGCGATTTCGACAATTACGCCGCTCAAAGCTATTTCCGTCTTTGACGTTTTCGACAAGGAGGAACAGGCGGAACCGCCGCGCAATGAGTGAGAAAGACACAGTTCAAAAAACTCCGGCAATCTTGAAAATTATCTGGGTCACGCTTGGTTTATTCTTTGTGGCAATGGTTATAAGCCAGCTTTACATTTATCTTTACAATCCGTTGGTTATTGAAACAGCAATGATTTACGATACCTACGACACGATAACTTTCAAGGGCGTACACGTTCGCAATGAAAGGTTAATCAGATACGGCGGCGCCGATGTAATTTCTTACATTCACCCCGATGGTTCAAAGCTCGGCAGTAACTCAATCGTAGCGCGGAGTTACAGAACAATAGAAGATATATTAATCCAAAAGCGGATTGAAGAGCTGACTGAGCGCGTAAAGCTGCTCGAAAATGCACAAACACTGACAAGTACCGACAATTCTCAGCTTGAATCCTACATAAACCAAATCACAACCCGCCATATGCAGCTGCTCGGGCAAGTAAACGCAGGTGACTACGGCGCGGTCGGGAGTTTTAAGAATGATTACATCTCCCTGCAATGCCGGAAGCGAATCCTTGTAGGGCAGGAAACAGATTACAGAGAGCAAATAAATTTAATTAACAGCGAAATCACAAGTCTCCGCGCACAAATGAGTGCGCAGCCGCGAAGCATTCCAATAGATGATGCAGGTTATTTTGTGAGTGTGGTTGACGGATATGAGGGACTGCTTAACTTAGACAAGCTTCCGGCGATTACGCGGGAAGAAATCGAAAATATAATCAGGCAGCCGATGTTTGATGTGGCTGACGATATAATAGGGAAAATAATTGACGGCTATAAATGGCGTTTCGCCGGGGTTTTAGACCTCCGGAGAGCAAGTTCGCTTCATGAAGGCTTAACCGTAGAGTTCAGAACGGGCGGAAGCACACAAATAGTGAGAGCAACAATAGAAAGCATAACCCGTCTCGGCGACGGAACCGGTATTTTTGTGTTTGAGTGTGATGTTCTCACGCCGGAGTTTGCATCACGGCGGGTTTCGCAGTTTAGTTTAGTGCTCGACAGCTTCCGCGGAATACGGGTTCCGACAAGAGCGGTGCATATCAATGAAGACGGCGAACAGGGTGTTTTCGTGCAGAGAGGTGCAGAGCTTGTCTTTAGAAGAATTGATGTTATCAGAATCGAAAGCGATTATTTTTTGGTGGAAGATACCACCGACAGGACAGGCTTTATCTCGCTTTATGACAGCGTAGTGGTAAGAGGCAGAGACTTATACGAAGGAAAAATAGTTCAATGATTGAAATTTCGGAAAATTTCAAAAGAATAAGCGAGAATATAAAAAAGGCCTGTTTGGATTTTAACAGAAAAGATGAAGTCCGTTTTATGGCAGTAACCAAAGGCGTTCCTTACGAAAGAATCAACTGCGCTCTTGAACTTGGAATTGACCTCATAGGCGAGAACCGTGCGCAGGAATTCGTGCAAAAACACCCCTTTTATGCAAAAAAGTGTGAAATTCATTTCATTGGGGGCTTGCAAAATAACAAAGTTAGGTATATAATTGATAAGGTGAGCGTTATTCAGTCGGCTGATTCCGTGAAGCTGCTCACAGAAATCAACAAGCGGGCAGCTGCTCACAGTCTCACAATGGACATACTCATTGAAATCAACATAGGCTGTGAATGGTCCAAGAATGGCATAGAAGCAGACTTACTCCCCGGACTGCTCGCTGAAGCGGAAACGCTCAAAAATGTAAGAACACGCGGTTTAATGGCAATTCCGCCGATTGACGCAGAAGAAAAAATTTACGCAAATATGAGGAGGCTTTACGAAGACGCGAAGGCAAGCGTCAAGCAACCGGACGTGTTTGACACGCTGTCGATGGGAATGTCCGGAGATTATATTACGGCAATAAAACACGGCGCGAATATTATAAGAATAGGCAGCGCTTTGTTTGGAAGCAGATAAATAAGCAAATGTTCAAAGTAAGGGACGTCAACGGAAATAATCGTCCCGACACAAAAGAGTAAAAAAGTAAAAATGAAAGGACAGAAAATCATGGGTTTAGGGAATTTTATCGGGAAAATCACGGGAGCTAACGGCTTTGAAGGCGGCGAAAACAACGACTTCGTTGACGATACTCCCACAGTCAGTTCGCGTTTCAGCGATGATTACGGCTTCGGTTCAAGTTCAGTAAAGCCGAGCAGCAGCAAGGTACTTTCAATCGCCGCAACCACACATCTGCAAGTCATAGTATTCAAACCGCAGAAGTACAGCGAAGCGGCAGAAATCGCAGACCATTTTAAGAGCAAGAAAACCATCGTCCTCAATCTTGAAAACACCAACAAGGATGTAGCTAATCGTTTGATTGACTTTTTAGGCGGCGTGGCTTACGCAGGAGACGGCGACTTGAAAAGAATTTCGAACACTACATACATGATTGTGCCGTTTAACGTTGAGATTTCAGGCGATACTATCGAAGAACTGGAGAGTTCTTCCGACCTATTTTAACCGCGACATAAAGAGAAAAAGTCGAAAGGATTTCTAAACTTAAGAATGAAATCTTGAGTGAGGAGAGAGGTAAAAGCATGAACGCAAAGGAAATTTCGTCAAGAAAATTCGACAGGGGCTTCAACGGCTATAAAACAGACGAAGTAGACGAGTTTTTAAA